>NZ_JBEOXE010000014.1:0-133499 GCF_040296485.1 Streptomyces sp. NPDC002138
GAAGCGTCCCTGTGGAACTGGGGCAATGGAGGGTGCGCGACCATCCCTGCGAACATCGCCAACCTGGAACAGGCCTACCTGACGACGGCCACCTGAGCCCGCTCGGCCGCGTGCCCGCGGGCGGGCCGGACCCGTACGCGGATGCCCTCGCGGGTCACCGGGCCGCCCTGGACCACCCGTTCGCGCAGGTGGACCAGGACTTCCGGGATGTCGATGGCGACCGGGCACACCTCGTAGCAGGCGCCGCACAGGGTGGAGGCGTAGGGCAGCGAGGCGTCGATCTCGCTTGCGGTGCCCCGGAGTTGGGGGCTGAGGATGGCGCCGATCGGGCCCGGGTAGACGGAGCCGTAGGCGTGGCCGCCCGCGCGCTCGTACACCGGGCAGACGTTGAGGCAGGCGGAACAGCGGATGCACCGCAGGGCCTGGCGGCCGACCTCGTCGGCGAGGGTGTCGGTGCGGCCGTTGTCGAGGAGGACGAGGTGGAAGGCGCTCGGCCCGTCGCCCCGCGTGGTGCCCGTCCACATCGTCGTGTACGGGTTCATCCGCTCGGCCGTCGAGGAGCGCGGCAGCGTCTGGAGGAAGATCTCCAGGTCGCGGAAGGTCGGCAGCACCTTCTCGATGCCGACCACCGAGATCAGGGTCTCGGGCAGGGTCAGGCACATGCGGCCGTTGCCCTCGGACTCGAGGACGACCATCGTGCCGGTCTCGGCGACCATGAAGTTGGCGCCGGACACGGCGACCTTGGCGCGCAGGAACTTCTCGCGCAGGTGCAGCCGCGCGGCCTCGGCGAGTTCGCGCGGGTCGTCACCGAGGCCGTCCGGCGCGGGGCGGCCCCAGCGGCCCATCTCCGCCGCGAAGACCTCGCGGATCTCGTCCCGGTTGCGGTGGATGGCCGGGACCAGGATGTGGGAGGGCCGGTCGTGGCCCAGCTGGACGATGAGTTCCGCGAGGTCGGTTTCGTAGGCGGCGATCCCGGCGGCCTCCAGGGCCTCGTTCAGGCCGATCTCCTGGGTGGCCATGGACTTGACCTTGACCACCTCGCGCTCACCGGTGGCCAGGACGAGGTCCGTCACGATCCGGTTGGCCTCCGCGGCGTCGGCCGCCCAGTGGACGGTGCCGCCCGCCGCGGTGACCGAGGCCTCCAACTCCAGCAGGTAGCGGTCGAGATGGCGCAGGGTGTGGTCCTTGACCGCCTTCCCGGCGGCGCGCAGCAGGTCCCAGTCGGCGAGTTCGGTGACGGCCCGGGCGCGCTTGTCGCGGATGGTGTGGGTGGCGCGGCGCAGGTTGGCGCGCAGTACGCCGTCGTGTAGGGCCTCCCGCGCGGCGGCGGGGAAGGCCGGGAAGGAGGGCATACCGAGGTCCGTGGGTCCCGTACCGGTCATCGCGCGGGTTCCTCCTCGGTGGCGGCCAGGATCTCGGCGAGGTGCAGGGCGCGCAGCGGGGATCCGACGCGGCGCAGGGTGCCGTCGAGGTGGGCGAGGCAGGAGTTGTCGGCCCCGCAGAGCACCCGGGCGCCGGTGCCCTCGGCGGCGCGGATCTTGTCGGCACCCATCGCGGCGGACACGTCGGGGTTCTTGAGGGCGAAGGTGCCGCCGAAGCCGCAGCACTCCTCGGCCCCCGGCAGCTCGACGAGCTCCAGCCCCCTGACCGCGGCGAGCAGCCTGCGCGGCCGGTCGCCGAGCCCGAGGAAGCGCAGCCCGTGGCAGGACGGGTGGTAGGTGACCTTGTGCGGGAAGTACGCGCCGACGTCGGTCACCTTGAGCACGTCCACCAGGAACTCGGTCAGCTCGTACACCCGCGGGGCCAGGTCGGCGGCCAGCTCGTACAGCGTGTCACCCCGGCCCTCCCCCGCCGCTCTCCGGCCGATCCGCGGGTAGTGCTCGCGGATCATCGCGGCGCAGGATCCGGAGGGCGTGACCACGTGGTCGTATCCGGCGAAGGCGGCGGCGGTGCGCCGCAGCAGGGGTTCGCTCTCGTGGCGGTATCCGGTGTTGTACTGGGGCTGGCCGCAGCAGCTCTGCGCGGCGGGGAAGTCCACCTCGACGCCCAGCCGCTCCAGCAGTCGCACGACGGCGATGCCCGTCGAGGGGTACAGCGCGTCATTGACGCAGGTGACGAACAGGGCGACCCGCATGACCCGCACAATAGCGGGGTGCAGAATGGCCCGGTGAAGAAGTTCTCAGTGATCGGTATAGGCGCGGGCGACCCGGACCACCTCACCCTCCAGGCGGTGAAGGCGATCGGGGCCGCGCACGCGTTCCTCATCCTGGAGAAGGGCGAGGAGAAGGCGGATCTGACCGGGCTGCGGCGCGCGATGCTCGACGCCCACGCCCGCCCGGACCACCGGCTCGTGGAGGGCCGCGACCCGGACCGGGACCGCACTCCGGCCGATTACGCGCCGACGGTGGACGGCTGGCGCAGCGCGCGGGCCGAGCTGTTCGAGCGGTTCATCGCGGACGACCTGGCCGAGGGCGAGACCGGCGCGTTCCTCGTGTGGGGCGATCCCTCCCTGTACGACTCCACCCTCGCGATCCTCGACGAGGTGCTGGAGCGGGGCCGGGTGGAGTTCGCGCACGAGGTGGTCCCCGGCATCAGCAGCGTGTCCGCGCTGCTGGCCCGGCACCGGACCAACCTGAACCGGGTCGGCCGCCCCGTCCAGATCACCACCGGGCGGCGCCTCGCCGAGGGCTGGCCCGCGGACGTGGACGACGTGGTGGTGATGCTGGACGCGCGGCACGCCTTCACGCACCACCTCGACCAGGACCTCTTCATCTACTGGGGCGCCTACGTCGGCACCGAGGACGAGATCCTGGTCTCGGGGAAGCTGGCCGAGGTGGCCGGGCGGATCGAGGAGCTGCGCACGGAGGCCCGGGCCCGCAAGGGCTGGATCATGGACACCTACCTGCTGCGCCGGAACTGACCCGCCGGGCCGGGGCGACCCGGCCCGGCGAGATGATCTAGGCGAGCAGTGTGGCGAGACCGGCCGCGAGGTGTTCGTACTCCTCGGGCCGGTTGTAGATCTGGCCGCAGATCCTGATGCCGCCGCCGCCCGGCCACGGCCAGACCAGGACCCGGATGCGCAGCCGCGCCGCGATCTCCTCGCGCAGCGCCCGGGCGCCCTCCTGGGTCTCGGCGGTCCCCGGGGGCAGCCGCAGCGCGCGCATGGCGAGCCCTTCGGTGTGCGGCAGCGGCACCAGCCCGGGCAGTTCGGCGAGCAGCGCCGCCCCGTACGCGGCCAGCGCGCTGTTGTGGGCCCGTACCTTGGCGGCGTCGAGACCGGCCAGCAGGTCCAGGCCCTCGGGGGCGGCGAGCCAGCCGGTGTAGTCGACGGTGGCCCGGCCCTCCAGCGAGCGCGGGAAGCCCCGGTGGTCCTCCCAGGAGGGGACCAGGGGCCGGATCCGGGCCCGGTGCCCGGGGTCCGGGACGGCGAGCACGGCGCTGCCCGACGGCGCGTAGCCCCACTTGTGCAGGTTGCCGAACCAGAAGTCGGGCCCGCCGGCGAGCGGCTCGGCGATCATCCCGAGGGCGTGCGCGCCGTCGACGATGGTGGTGATCCCGCGCTCGGCGAGGTCGGCGAGGAGCCGCGGCGAGGCGATGACGCGGGCGGTGGGCGAGCTGATGTGGTCGAGGACGGCCACCTTGGTGCGCGGGGTGAGCCCGGCCAGTACGGCTTCGCGTACGGCGTCCTCGTCGGGCAGCGCCGGGTCGAGGGCGACGGTGGTGAGCGGGGCGCGGCGGGCGGCGGCCTCGACGACGGTGCCGTAGCCGTGGTCGGTGACCAGGATCTCCTCGCCGTCGGCGAGCCGCAGGGCGCCCAGGGCCAGGTTGGCGCCCTCGGTGGCGTTGGAGACGAAGGCCATGGTCTCCGGGTCGGCGCCCGGGGCGAGGTGGGCGGCGACGCGGGTGCGGGCGGCGGCGATCCGGTCCGGGGCGCCGATGAAGAAGGAGTCCGGGTCGGCGTGCGCCTCGTCGCGCAGGGCCTGCTGGGCGTCCTGGACGGGTATCGGCACGGCGCCGAAGGAGCCGTGGTTGAGGTGGGCGATGTCCGGGTCCAGGCGGAAGAGTCCGGCCCCGCCGGGGAAGGCGGACAGGGTGGTGGGCTCGGTCACGGATGCCTCCGGGGTGTCGGCACGGCGGTGCGCGGGTGTGGCGGTGCTGTCCTTCCGGATCATGGGGGGTGGCCGCACGGTCCGGTAGGGCCAATTACGCCACGGCGGACGGCGGCCCCGCCCGGTCAGGACTCCCGGCCGCTGCTGACGCCGTAGTACTGGAGGTCCTGTACCTGGACCGTGCGGTCCACCGGGTACGGCAGCTCCACGGTGGTCGTGGTGGTCCCGTCGCGGACCACCCGGGCCGAGCTGGTGCCGGGTTGGAGGGGAAGCAGCTGCGCGTGGACCCCGGCCGGGGCCTCGTACGCGTCCTTGGCGGCGCCCGTGGCGGTACGGACGGTGGCGGGCGCGGTCAGGAAGCTCAGCACCTCCACCGCGTCCCGCGGGGCGGCGCTGCCCTTGCGCGGGGACATCACCAGGGACTGGTTCCCGGTCGGGTCGGCCGCGGCGAACTGGGTGCGCGAGGTCAGGTAGAGCGTGTCCCGGACGATCGGCGGCCAGGCGCCCGTCTTGAACCGGGCCAGGTAGTAGGAGGAGAGGTCCAGGTAGGTGTGGCCGTTGTGCAGGGACGGCGCGAACTGGCTGCCCTCCGAGTAGTCGTTCCAGGTGGTCAGCTGTACCCAGTCGGCGCCGTCGTCGATGGCGTGGGTCCAGGTGGACCGCAGCGTGGCGGTGTTCCCCGCCTCGTCGTAGATGCCCTGGTTGGGACGGGCGTCCTGGACCGAGACCGGCTGCATCCAGATCTTGCCGAGGCCGTGCGCGCGCCGGACGTCGCCGGCCGCTCCGTCCTGGCCGACGTAACTGCGGCTGCCCCACTCGGAGAACCCGTAGCTGAGGGGCGCGAACCGCTCGTGGTGGGCGTCGAAGTCGAGGAAGAGGGGGACGAACGCGGTCCGGATGCCGTGCTTCGACCGCAGGAGGTCCAGGACCCGGGTCCACCAGGCGACGTCCTTCTGCTCCGCCTTGAACGGCGAGACGACCAGGCGGCCGTCGCCGAGCCGGTGCGCGGCGGGCGCCTTGCCGAGGGCGGCGATCGCGTCGGCCAGCACGGCGGGGTCGTCGGCCTGGAGCGAGGTCATGTCCGGCATCAGCATCACCTTGAAGGCGGGATCGACCGAACGGGCCGCCTCCATCAGCCGGTTGGCCCGGTCCCAGTTGGCGCCGGAGAGGGAGAGCAGGTCGAGGGTGAACCCGTCGATCCCGGCGGCGCGGGCCGTGCGCACCTCCTCGCGGAGGTTGGCGAGCTCCCAGTCGCCCCCCTTGGGCGGTACGGGCAGCGGCCGGTCGCGCAGCAGCCCGCCGTAGCGCTCGTGCTTGCCGTTCTCCCCCGCCGGGGTGAGGTAGTTGCGCGCGTAGTAGTCGCTGTCCGCGCTCGCGTTGTCGAGGGAGAGCGGGTACGGGGTGAAGTAGTGGGCGAAGACCAGCTTCTTGCCGGATCCGGCCCGGGCGGCGGCCGGCAGGTCGAAGGGCAGTGCGCCGGCGGGCCGTTGGCCGGTGGTGCCCGGGCCGGACGGACCGCCCGCGGCTCCCGGCGCGGAGGGGGCGGGGCCCGTCCCCGGTGTGCCGTTCGCGGGGGCCCGGTCGGCCGGGTCGTGGCCGCCGGGTCCGGTGGACCACGGCGCGCCGGTGTCCGGCGCCGAGCGGTCGTGCCGTGAGCCGGCGGAGAAGGGGTCCCCGGCGATGCCCGTCGCGGCGAACACCCCGATCAGGAGGAAGGCCGCCAGGAGCCCGGCCCCCAGGGTCCTGCCGCCGCGCACGCCCGCGCGGCGGCGGTGCGACAAGGGCCGTCTCCGTCTCCGCGCGCCCATGCTGGATCCCCTCCCGGAACACGCCCCGTGCGGGGGCTGCACAGCAGTAGAGCCGATCCCCGCGGTCGGGACAACCGTTGCCGGGCTCGCCGGGTCCGGCGCGTACGTCACGGGGACCACCGTGCCTACGCCGAACGCGGGCCATTCCACGGAATGGGAAATTCCCCTGGTCTTACGGCGCAGCTGGCGCATAATCGTCGGCACGCGGCTCGATTCAACCCTCGTGCCGCACTTGGCCACGCATGCAATGGGGGGCATCGTGCCGATGGGGGAACGGGACCGGGATCAAAGACGCGAACCGGGACGGGAACACGGGCGGGACCCGGGTTGTACGGGGACGCTGCCGGCGACCTCCGCCGAGCTGTCCCGGCTGCTCACGGCCGTCCGGCGGGGGCGGGTCCTGACGGTGACCGGAGGGTTCGGGGCGTCGCGGAGCCGGCTGGTGCGGGAGATGGCCCGGCGGCTGACGTCCAACTTCTGCGACGGGGTGGCCGTCGTCACCCTCGAATACGCCTCCGGGGTGCGCGAACTGGTGGGCGCGCTGGGCTCCGTACCGGGGATGCCCTACCTGCCGTACGGGTCGGCCAACGCCGCCTCGTGGCTCGCCGAGCGGGACATGCTGCTGGTCCTGGACGGCTCCGACCGGCTCACCCCGGAGGCGTTGAACTGGCTGCGCGCTTTACTCGCCCGCGCGCCGGGACTGCGGATCCTGGCGGCCGGACGCTGCCCGCTGGCGCTGGAACAGGAGCGGGTCCACCGCCTCTGACGCCGCCCGGGGCGCACCGCCCGCCGGGTCACCGTCAGGACCGGGGACCGGCCTGCGCCCGGGCCTCGGCCGCGGCCTTCAGGTCGGGTTCGGTCCAGTCCGCGGCGAGCAGGCCGAGGATCACCTCGTCGACGAAAGCGCCGTACACCCAGCCGGAGCCGCGGAGGGTGCCCTCGAGGACGAAGCCGGCCGCGCCCGCGGCCCTGCGCATCGCCGTGTTGTCGGCGAGGGTCTCCACCTGGAGGCGGTTCATCCCGCGCAGGGTGAATCCGTAGCGGCACAGCAGCTGGACCACCTCCGCCCCGAACCCGCGGCCGCGGCTGCCGGGCCGCAGGGACAGCCCGAGGTGGGCGCTGCGGTTGTGGGTGTCGATGCCCCAGAGCACCGCCTCGCCCGCGAGCTCCCCGGAGGCGAGGTCGACCACGGAGAAGAGGTCGGCCTTCTCGGGGGGCGCGGCGGGTTCGTACGGCGAGTGCCCGCCCGCGAGGGGCAGCGGGCGCCAGGGCTGGGCGTTGGCCCGCGAGTGGGTGTACACGTCGTCGTACAGCTCGGCGTGCAGGACGGCCACGTCGTCGGGGTGGCGGGCGCGCAGGCCGGCCAAGTGTCCATTGATCACGCGGTATTACTAGCCGCCGCCGGGTCCGGGCCACAACCGAATAAGACGGCCCCGGCGCGGGACGCACGACCGCCCCGGCCGGAGGGACCCCGGCCGGGGCGGTGCGTCACGTGCGTCGTGCGGGGGCGGATCAGCCCAGGAGCGTGAGCGCCTGGTTCAGCGTCGCGGACGGACGCATGACGGCCGTGGCCTTGGTGACGTCGGGCTGGTAGTAGCCGCCGATGTCGGCCGGGGAGCCCTGGACCGCGATGAGCTCGCCGACGATGACCGACTCCTGCTCGCCGAGGGTCTTGGCGAGGGCCTCGAAGGAGGCCGCCAGCTCGGCGTCCTCGGTCTGGCGGGCCAGCTCCTGCGCCCAGTACAGGGCGAGGTAGAAGTGGCTGCCGCGGTTGTCGATGCCACCGAGGCGGCGGCTCGGCGACTTGTCCTCGTCGAGGAACGTGCCGGTGGCCCGGTCCAGCGTGTCGGCCAGCACCTGGGCGCGGGCGTTGCCGGTGGTCTGGGCGAGGTGCTCGAAGGAGACGGCCAGCGCGAGGAACTCGCCGAGGCTGTCCCAGCGGAGGTAGTTCTCCTTGACGAGCTGCTGCACGTGCTTCGGGGCGGAGCCGCCGGCGCCGGTCTCGAAGAGGCCGCCGCCGTTCATGAGCGGAACGACCGACAGCATCTTGGCGCTGGTGCCCAGCTCCAGGATCGGGAAGAGGTCGGTCAGGTAGTCGCGCAGCACGTTGCCGGTCACCGAGATGGTGTCCTCGCCGCGGCGGATGCGCTCCAGCGAGTAGGCGGTGGCCTTCTCCGGCGACAGGATCTCGATGGTCAGGCCATCGGTGTCGTGGTCGGCGAGGTAGGTCTTCACCTTGGCGATGAGCTGGGCGTCGTGCGCACGGGTCTCGTCCAGCCAGAAGACGGCCGGGGAGCCGGTGGCGCGGGCGCGGGTGACGGCGAGCTTGACCCAGTCCTGGATCGGCAGGTCCTTGGTCTGGCAGGCGCGGAAGATATCACCGGCGGCGACCTCCTGCTCCAGGACCGTGGTGCCCGCGGCGTCGACGAGGCGGACGGTGCCCGCGGCGGCGATCTCGAAGGTCTTGTCGTGGCTGCCGTACTCCTCGGCCTTCTGGGCCATGAGGCCGACGTTCGGCACCGAGCCCATCGTGGACGGGTCGAACGCGCCGTGCGCGCGGCAGTCGTCGATGACGACCTGGTAGACACCGGCGTAGCTGCTGTCCGGGAGGACGGCGAGGGTGTCGGCCTCGGCGCCGTCCGGCCCCCACATGTGACCGGAGGTGCGGATCATCGCCGGCATGGAGGCGTCGACGATCACGTCGGACGGGACGTGCAGGTTGGTGATGCCCTTGTCCGAGTCGACCATCGCGAGGGCCGGGCCCTCGGCGATCTCGGCGTCGAAGGAGGCCTTGATCGCGGCGGCGTCGGGCAGCGCGCCCAGGCCGTTCAGGATGGTGCCGAGGCCGTCGTTCGGGGACAGACCGGCGGCGGCGAGGGTCTCGCCGTAGCGCGCGAAGGTCTTCGGGAAGAAGGCGCGGACCACGTGGCCGAAGACGATCGGGTCGGAGACCTTCATCATCGTGGCCTTGAGGTGCACGGAGAACAGGACGCCCTCGGCCTTGGCACGCTCGATCTGGTCGTTGAGGAAGGTGCGCAGCGCGTCGACGTGCAGCACGGAGGCGTCCACGACCTCACCGGCGAGCACCGGTACGGACTCGCGCAGCACGGTGGTCGCGCCGTCCTTGGCGACGAACTCGATGCGCAGCGAGCCGGCCTCGGTGATCACGGTGGACTTCTCGGTGGAGCGGAAGTCGTCGGCGCCCATGGTGGCGACGTTGGTCTTCGACTCGGGGGTCCAGGCGCCCATGCGGTGCGGGTGGGCCTTGGCGTACTTCTTGACCGAGGCGGGGGCGCGGCGGTCGGAGTTGCCCTCGCGCAGGACCGGGTTGACGGCGCTGCCCTTGACCTTGTCGTAGCGGGCGCGGGTCTCGCGCTCCTCGTCGGTCTTCGGGTCGTCCGGGTAGTCCGGCAGCGCGTAGCCCTGGCCCTGGAGCTCGGCGACCGCGGCCTTGAGCTGCGGGATCGAAGCCGAGATGTTGGGCAGCTTGATGATGTTCGCGCCGGGCGTCTTGGCCAGCTCGCCCAGCTCGGCGAGGGCGTCCTCGATGCGCTGGTCGGCTTCGAGACGCTCGGGGAAGCTCGCGATGATCCGGCCGGCCAGCGAGATGTCCCGCGTCTCCACGCGCACGCCGGCGGTCGAGGCGTACGCCTGGACCACGGGCAGGAACGAATGGGTGGCCAGGGCCGGGGCCTCGTCAGTGTGCGTGTAGATGATGGTCGAGTCAGTCACCGGATGCTCCGCTCCACAGTCTGCGTCTCTCGTCTGCAACATTGCTCGACATCAAGATATCTCGTGATCGGCTCTCCTCCGACAGCCCCCCGCCCCGGCTTCGGCGAGAGACGCGTCACCCCTGGTCGCCGGGGACGCTCCGGCGCTCCGGGCGCCGTGGGGAACGGCGAGAGCGCCGCGCCCACGGGTCCGTGGGGCGCGGCGCTCTCGGTGACGCGGGTGCTACGGGCGGTACTGGTGACGCCGGGGGAACCTCAGACCGCGACCTTCGGGTTCGGGCCGTACTGGTTCGGCTGCGGGTGGCCCTCGGTGGCCATGAGGACGATCAGCCAGATGCCGCCGACGAACGGGATCAGGGCGATCAGCATCCACCAGCCGGACTTGCCGGTGTCGTGGAGCCGGCGGACCGCGAGACCGAGACCGGGCAGCAGGACGGCCAGCCCGTACAGGACGTAGAGCAGCGGGAAGGTGCCGAGAAGGTTGTCCACCAGCGCCACGACGATGACCGCGGCGAGGTTGACCAGGACGAACATCCAGTATTCCTGTCGGCGCGAGCGGCCGGAGAAGTCGATGTAGCGCTTGAGTACCACGTCGGTGTACCAGTGCATGGATCCCCCCAGAGGACGGATGTGCGGCGGCCCGTCCTGGCGGAGCAAGCCGGGGCAGAATTTATGCCCCCTTTATGTGGTGGTCAAGCCATCGCGCAAGACGAATTCAGAGCCACTTTCCTGGCCGGCCGATGGCCCGAAACCATGGACTCGCGTGGCACTTCCGGGTGACGGAAGTCTTACGGCCGGGACGGGAACCCCCGTTGGCGCCCGGACCTCCGTAGCGTCCGGAGCATGCGAGTACTCGTCACAGGCGGAGCCGGGTTCATCGGCTCGCACATCGTCGGGGCGCTGCGGCGCCGTGGACACGACCCGGTCGTACTGGACGCGCTGCTGCCCGCCGCGCACCCCGGTCCGCCGGACCTGCGGGACGCCGAGTTCGTACGGGCCGACGTACGGGACGCGCCCGCCGTGCGGGAGGCCCTGCGCGGGGTGGACGCGGTGTGCCACCAGGCCGCGATGGTGGGGCTGGGCAAGGACTTCGCCGACGCCCCCGCGTACGTCGGCTGCAACGACCTGGGAACGGCCGTCCTGCTGGCCGAGATGGCCTCGGCGGGCGTGCGCGACCTGGTGCTGGCCGGGTCGATGGTCGTCTACGGCGAGGGGCGTTACGACTGCCCCGCGCACGGCGTGGTCCACCCGGCCCCGCGCCGCGCGGCGGACCTGCGCGCGGGACGGTTCGAGCCGCACTGCCCGTCCTGCGGGGCGGAACTGACCCCGGGCCTGGTGGACGAGGACGCCCCGGCGGACCCGCGCAACGTGTACGCGACGACGAAGCTGGCCCAGGAGCACCTGGCGGCGTCCTGGGCCCGGTGCGTGGACGGCCGTTCGGTGTCGCTGCGCTACCACAACGTCTACGGGCCGGGCATGCCGCGCGACACTCCGTACGCGGGAGTGGCCTCCTTCTTCCGCTCGGCGCTGGCCCGCGGCGAGGCGCCCCGGGTGTACGAAGACGGCGCCCAGCGGCGGGACTTCGTCCACGTCCGGGACGTGGCGGAGGCGAACGTGACGGCGCTGGAGGCGGTCGCCTCCCGGCCCGGGGGCACGGCGACGGCGTACAACACCGGCAGCGGTGACCCGCACACGGTCGGCGAGATGGCCGCGGCCCTCGCCACCGCCCACGGCGGCCCGGCCCCGGTGATCACGGGCGAATTCCGCCTCGGCGACGTCCGCCACGTCACGGCGGACTCCACCCGCCTACGCCACGACCTCGGCTGGCTCCCCCAGATCAGCTTCACCACCGGCATGACGGAATTCGCCCACGCAACCCAACGCCCCTCGGCAACCACGACCCACACCGATCCGACCGGGGCCCATCCCAGCCCCGCCGGCGTTTGAGGCGCGGGGGTCCGGGGGCAGCGCCCCCGGGGCCAGCGCCTAGCGAACCGGCAGGGTCACCTCGAACCGACACCCCCCGGGAACGTTCCGCACCTCGGCCCGCCCCGCATGCGCCTCCACGATCCCCCGCACGATCGCCAACCCCAGCCCCGCGCCCGCCGGAGGCACCGGCCCGGCCCCCGCCGGCGGCGTCCGCGCCACGGTCCCCCGCCAGCCCGTGTCGAAGACCCGCGTCAGGTCCTCCGCCGGGATCCCCCCGCACCCGTCGGTCACCGACAGCACCACCCCGTCCCCCCGCCGCTCCGCGGCCACCGCCACCGTCCCGTCGGCCGGGGTGTGCCGGATGGCGTTGATCAGCAGGTTCGCCAGGACCCGCGTCATCTCCTTGCCGTCCACCTCGACCGGGACCCGCTCCACCGCCTCCCCCACCAGCCGTACGCCGTGCTCCCGCGCCAGCGGGTCCACCCCCGACAGCGCGTCCCCGACCAGGTCGTAGGCCGACATGCGGCTCGGGGTCAGGGACAGCGCCCCGGCGTGGATCCGGGACAGCTCGAAGAGGTCGCTCACCATCGAGTTGAGCCGCTCCACCTCGGTGCGGATCTGCCGGTGGTAGCGCGCCGGGTCGGCGGCCATGCCGTCCTCCAGCGCCTCCGACATCGCGCGGAGCCCCGCCAGCGGGGTCCGCAGGTCGTGCGAGATCCAGGCGACCAGCTCCCGGCGGGAGGTCTCCAGCGCCCGCTCCCGCTCGCGCGAGGCGGCGAGTTTGGCGCTCGTCGCCGCCAACTCACGCGAAAGCCCCGCCAGTTCGGCGGTCGCCTGCCCCGGCGGCGCCGCGAAGCTGCCGCCGTCACCGAAGTCGCGCGCCGCCAGGGAGAGTTCGCGGCTGCGGGCGACCACCCAGCGGCCCAGCACCAGCGCGGTGGCCAGCGAGACCACGGCGGCCATCGCGGCGACCAGGGTGACCACGCCCAGGTCGTGCGGGGACAGGAACATCGCCTGGGCGACCGCGAGCGTACCGGCGAGCATCGCGGTGACGGTGACGGCGCCCACCACGGTCAGGGACACGGTCACCGAGCGGTGGCGCACCAGGCGCAGGACGGCCGCGCCCAGCGCCCCGGCGCAGGCGGCTCCGCCGAGGGCGAAGAGCGCGATGAGCAGGATGTCCTTCATCGCGCTTCCTCCTGTCCGGCGTCGAAGCGGTATCCGACGCCCCACACGGTCTGGATGAGCCGGGGGCTGCCGGGATCGTCCTCGATCTTCGCGCGCAGCCGCCGCACGTGCACGGTGACGGTGGACAGGTCCCCGAAGTCCCAGCCCCACACCTCCCGCATCAGGTCCTCCCGGCCGATCGCGCGCCCGGGGTAGCGCAGGAAGTGGGCCAGCAGATCGAATTCGCGCAGGGTCAGGGCCAATGCGGCGCCGTTCTTGGTGGCCCGGTGGGTCGCCGGGTCGAGCGCGAGCCCGGCGCCCGCGAGCACGACCGGGGCGGCGGCCGCGGCGGCGGGCCCGGCGGGCCGCTCGGCCGCGCGGCTGCGCCGCAGGACGGAGGTGACCCGCAGGACGAGCTCGCGCGGGCTGAAGGGTTTGGTGACGTAGTCGTCCGCGCCGACCTCCAGTCCGGCGATCCGTTCGTCCTCGTCACCGCGCGCCGTGAGCATGATCACCGGTACCGGCCCGGTCGCGCGCAGCCGTCGGCACACCTCCAGCCCGTCGATTCCGGGCAGCATCAGGTCCAGGACGACCAGGTCGGGCCGGTTCCGTTCGGCGCGGGCCAGGGCGGCCGGGCCGTCCGCGGCCTGCTCCACGGCGTACCCGGCCCGGTGCAGGTAGCCGGTGACGACCTCGGCGACGGTCGGGTCGTCGTCCACCACGAGGATCCGCGGGAGTGGGGGGTCCATGCTCATGCGCCCAGCCTCCCACCGGTGGCCCTTCGGCGGGGCGGCCGGGCCACCCGGCGGGGGTGACGTCCGCGTTTCGTAAGGAGTAGATGGCCCTTTCGCGGCCTTGTGATTCCTACGGTGAAGCCCGTGACAGCACACTCAGTGAGCACAGACCCCACGACGGTAGACGTCGTCCTTCCCTGTCTGAACGAGGCCGAGGCGCTGCCCTGGGTCCTCGCCCGTATCCCCGCCGGGTGGCGCGCCCTGGTCGTGGACAACGGTTCCACCGACGGTTCCGCCGAGATCGCCCGCTCGCTCGGCGCCACGGTGGTGACCGAGTCCCGGCGCGGGTTCGGCGCCGCCTGCCACGCCGGGTTGCTCGCCGCCGAGGCGGAGGTCGTGTGCTTCTGCGACTGCGACGCCTCCCTCGACCCCGGGCTGCTGGCGGGGTTCGTGGCGTCCGTCGCGGCCGGTGAGGCGGACCTGATCCTCGGGCGGCGACGGCCGCGGGGCCGCGGCGCCTGGCCGCTGCACGCGCGGGCCGGGAATCTGGCGCTGGCCCGGCTGCTGCGCCGCCGGACCGGGCTCACCCTGCGCGACCTGGGCCCGATGCGGGCCGGGCGGCGGGCGGAGCTGCTGGGTCTGGAGCTGAGCGACCGGCGCAGCGGCTATCCGCTGCAGATGGTGGTGCGGGCGGCCGACGCGGGCTGGCGGGTCCGGGAGGTGGACGTGCCGTACGTGCCGCGCTCGGGGAAGTCGAAGGTGACCGGCACCTGGCGGGGAACCTGGCAGGCCGTGCACGACATGAGCAAGGTGCTGGCGCAGCCGCCGGTCGCCGGGCCGTCCGTCGGCGCGCCGGGCGCCCCGGCCGGGGGTGCGCGGTGAGCACATCGACGCGGACCACGCTGATGGTGATCGCCAAGGAGCCCCTGCCGGGCCGGGTGAAGACCCGGCTCACCCCGCCGTTCACACCCGCCGAGGCCGCTTCCCTCGCCGAGGCCTCGCTCGCCGACACGCTGGACGTCGTGGCCAGGACCCCGGCCGCGAGGCGGGTGCTGGTGCTCGACGGGCGGCCCGGGCCCTGGGTCCCGCCGGGTTTCGAGGTGGTACCGCAGGGCGCCGGAACGCTGGACGAGCGGCTGGCGGCCGCCTTCGCGGGATGCGCCGGGCCCGCGCTGCTGATCGGCATGGACACGCCTCAGGTCACGCCGGAGCTGCTGGGGCGCGCGGCCGACCCGGCGGGCTGGGCGACGTACGACGCCTGGTTCGGACCGGCGGTCGACGGCGGGTTCTGGGCGCTGGGGCTGGCCGCCGCGGATCCCGGGCTGCTGCTCGGCGTACCGATGTCCGTCCCGGAGACGGGCGCCGTGCAGTACGAGCGGCTGCGCGCGGCCGGGCTGCGGGTGGGGCGGCTGCCGCTGCTGCGCGACGTGGACGGCGCCGAGGACGCCCGGCTGGTGGCGGCCGAGGCGCCCGGGGGGCGGTTCGCGTCCGTGTACAGGGAGCTGACGAGGGGCCCGGCGGATCCGGCGGCGGCCCCGGCGAACACCGCCGCGGCGGATGCGGCGGCCCGCTCGTGAGCGCCCTCGGCACCGCCGGTACGGGCGCCGCGACCGCGGCGGCGTGGACGGCCGACCCCTACACCGTGGCCCTGCGCCGCGGCCGCGGCCCGCTCTTCCTGCGGCGCGGCGACGGCTGGTTGCTGCCGCTGGACGTGGAGCGGTGGTGCGAGGCTCCCGACCGGGCGGACCGGACGGTGCTGGCCCGCTGCCGGGGCGCGGTGCTCGACATCGGCTGCGGGCCGGGCCGGCTGGTCGCGGCGCTCGCCCTGCGGGGCCACCGGGCGCTGGGCATCGACGTGAGCCCGGAGGCGGTGGCCCGTACGACCCGCTCGGGCGGGGCGGCGCTGCACCGCTCGGTCTTCGAGACCCTGCCCGGCGAGGGCCGCTGGGACACGGCGCTGCTCATCGACGGGAACATCGGCATCGGCGGGGATCCGGCCGCCCTGCTGGAGCGGCTGGCGCGGGTGAGCGCCCCCGGCGGCGCGCTGATCGTCGAATGCGCGGCGGGCGCGGGGGCGGAGGTCGACGAGCGGTGCGTGGTGCGGGTCGACGACGGCCGGGGCGGGGTCGGTACGCCGTTCCCCTGGGCCCGGGTCGGCGCCGCGGCGCTCGGCGGGTACGCGGGGGCGGCGGGCTGGAGCGCGGCGGAGCGGTGGACCGCCGACGGGCGGATCTTCGTCCGGCTGGTCCGGGCCGGGACGGGGGTGACGCGGAGGGGCCGGCCGGGGCTCCGGGGGCTCGACCGAGCGCAAGTTACTTAGACGTATCTAGTGACTTACCACGCAAGCGACAGTAGAACTTGTTCTCACTCCGCCGAGAGTGAGGAAGATCACGTGAGTGACTCCGCCATGCCCGACAAGGGATCCAAGGGATTTTCCCGTCGCGGGTTCATCGCAGGAACAGGTTCTATTCTGGGGGTGATGGCCGTAGCCGGTCGAGCCAACGCGGCCACGGTGCGGGGCTCCGCTTCGAACGCCGCCGCCACAGCCGTCGCGTCCACGCCGATCACCGACGGGGCCCACGTCCCGGTGCTGGTGATCGGCACCGGGTACGGCGGCTCCGTCGCCGCGCTGCGGCTCGCCCAGGCGGGCGTCGACGTACAGATGATCGAGATGGGCATGGCCTGGGACACCCCCGGGCCGGACGGCAAGATCTTCTGCAACACGCTCAACCCCGACCAGCGGTCGTACTGGCTGCGCACCCGGACCAAGGCGCCGCTGAACTACTTCCTCGGCTTCCCGATCGACAGGGACATCCCCAAGTACACCGGCATCCTGGACGCCGAGGACTTCGCGGGCATCACGGTCTACCAGGGCCGGGGCGTCGGCGGCGGTTCGCTGGTCAACGGAGGTATGGCGGTCACGCCCAAGCGCGAGAACTTCGGCGCCGTGCTCCCGACGGTGAACGCCGACGAGATGTACACCACCTACTACCCGCGCGCCAACGCCGGGCTCGGGGTGGGCCTGATCGACCCGGCCTGGTTCGACACCGTGGACTGCTACCAGTTCGCGCGGGTCGGCCGCAAGCACGCCCAGCGCTCCAACTTCCCCTACGTCTTCGTGCCCGACGTGTACGACTGGGACTACATGAAGAAGGAGGCGGCGGGCACCGCCACCAAGTCCGCGCTGGACGGGGAGATCCTCTACGGCAACAACTACGGCAAGAAGTCGCTGCAGAAGACCTACATCGCCGCCGCGAAGGCGACCGGGAAGGTCTCCATCTCGCCGCTCCACAAGGTCACCACCGTCTCCCCCTCGGGCGGTGGCGGCTACACGGTCGTCATCCAGCAGCTCGA
This sequence comes from Streptomyces sp. NPDC002138, assembly GCF_040296485.1. Classification (NCBI taxonomy): domain Bacteria; kingdom Bacillati; phylum Actinomycetota; class Actinomycetes; order Kitasatosporales; family Streptomycetaceae; genus Streptomyces; species Streptomyces sp. NPDC002138. The sequence goes on from NZ_JBEOXE010000014.1 coordinate 16,833, forward strand.
CACCACCGGCGCCGCCGTCGCCACCAAGAGCGTGACCGCGGACAGGGTGTTCTTCGCCGCGGGCAGCGTCGGCACCAGCAAACTGCTCGTGAAGCTCAAGGCCACCGGCCTGCTGCCGAACCTCAACGACGAGATCGGCAAGGGCTGGGGCGACAACGGCAACGTCATGTGCGGCCGCGCCAACCACATGTGGGACCCGACCGGCAAGCTCCAGGCGACCATCCCCTGCGGCGGCATCGACAACTGGGCGGCGGGCGGCGCGTTCGCCGAGGTGGCGCCGCTGCCGACCGGCATCGAGACGTACGCCTCCTTCTACCTGTCGATCACCAAGAACCCGAACCGCGCGCGGTTCACCTACAACGCCGGTACCGGCAATGTGGACCTGGACTGGCAGACGGCCTGGAAGCAGCCGGCCATCGACATGGCCAAGACCATCTTCGACAAGATCAACTCGAAGGAGGGGACGATCTACCGGACCGACCTCTTCGGCACCTACAAGATCTGGGGCGACCACCTCACGTACCACCCGCTCGGCGGCGCCGTCCTCGACAAGGCCACCGACAACTACGGTCGGCTGCACGGGCACCCCGGTCTGTACGTCATCGACGGAGCGCTGATCCCCGGCAACACCAGCGTCAACCCGTTCGTGACCATCACCGCGCTCGCCGAGCGCAACATCGAGAAGATCATCGCCACGGACCTGTGACCCGGCCGTTCGCGAGACGGGTGCGGGGCCGGCCGGATCCACCGGCCGGCCCCGCACCTCGTCGTGCGCGTCACGCGCCCGGCAGCACGCAGACACTGTCGAGGCCGAGCACGTGGTTGAGCCTGCCGAAGGCCAGCCAGGAGCCGATGCTCATGCTCAGCTCCACGATCTCGGCCTGCGTGTACGCCGCCTTCATCCGGCCCCAGAACTCCTCGTCGAGACCGTGGTGGTCGAGGGTGTAGCGCTCCGCGTACTCGGCGGCCAGCCGGGTCCGCTCGTCGAACACCTTGGTGGTGCGCCACTCGCCGACGGCGTCGGGGAACGAGTCCTCGACCTTCTCGCCGTCCCGGTCCGTGCGCCAGTCGAGGCAGAAGACGCACCCGTTGATCTGCGCCACGCGCAGCCGGGCCGCCTCGAACTCCCGCAGCCCCAGGGTGGTGTGGGCGTAGACGGAGAGCGAGAAGTTCGCGGCGGCCATTCCGATGCCGGGGACCATGTCGCCCCAGACGTACTCGATCGGGTGCTGGCCTTCGGGAATGTCGATGTGCAGGGCGTTCATGGTTGCTTCCTCCTTCACGGCTCCTTCCTCCTTCACGGCTGCTTCCTTCCGAGTCTTCCGACCGCCGGGCGCAGCGGTACGTCGAGCGCGTCGTAGAGGCCGGGTTCGGCGGCCGCGAGCCAGTCGATGGCTCCCACCAGCCGTCCCACGGCCGTGGCGTTGCCGCCCGCCGACCGGTTCTCGCCCTCGTCGGTGCACTCGACGGTGACCTCGATGCGCGGGCGGCCCTCGATGACGACGCGGTGCGCTCCGGCGCCGTCGGGGGGCGTGGGCCAGTCCGGGGCGCAGGAGGCGTGGATCCGGGTGACGTGTTCGATGACGATGCGGGGCTCGCCCTCGACGATCCCCTGGACCTCGAAGCGGATGGCGCCCTGGGTGCCGGCCTCGAACTCGCCCATCGTGGCGGTGCGTACGGTCGTCTCCAGGGCGCGCCGGTCCGAGGTCTCGCGGATCTCGTCGAGTGCGACGCCGAGCGCGCGGGCCATCATCCGTATCTGCCCGCCCCACACCATGGTGGGCACGGACGGCATGAGCATCATCGGCTCGAAGTCCATCGGCCGGCCCATGCCGACCAGGTGGCGGACGGAGTCCGGCTGGTCGTAGGTGGAGTAGTCGAAGATCTCCTGGCAGCGGATCACGTCCACGGTGGTGCCGAGTCCGCTGATGAGCAGGGGCAGTACGTCGTTGCCCCAGCCGGGGTCGACGCCCGAGGCGAAGAGCGAGCCGCCGCCCTCGGCGACCGCGGCGAGCACCGGGTCGCGGAATTCGGGCGGGGCGCTGCGGTGGTCGTAGAGCGGATAGAGGGCGGGGCTGACGACGACGGCGCCGGAGCGGACCGCCCGCACGATGTCGTCGAGGGCGTCGTCGGGCCGGACGTCGCCGGAGGCCGCGTACACGACCGCCCGGTGGCCCGCGGCCAGGACGGACGCGATGTCGTCGGTCGCCGGGACCCCGAGTGCGTAGGTGAGCCCGGCCAGTTCGCCCGCGTCGCGGCCGACCTTGTCGGGATGGTGGACGAGTACTGCGGCGAGGTGCAGGGCCGGGTGGGCCGCGACGGCACGGATGGCCGCGCGGCCGACGTTGCCGGTTCCCCAGACAACCGTGGAAATCATGCGCGGAGGGTAGCGAGCGGGCCTGCAGGTTCCTAGAGCCGCGGCCCGTAAAACTAGAACCGGATTCAGTCTTGGGGGGTCGTGTCCTCGCCCGGGGATGTCGTGCCCTCGCGTGAGGATGTCGTGTCCTTGTGCGGTGGTGTCGTGTCCTCGCGCGGGAGCGTCGGTTCTTTGCGTTGCGGTGTCGGTTCCTCTCGGCGGGCTGTCGGTTCCGCGCGGCGGGTACGGGCGCGCCGCCGGGCGGCGCGGTACGCGGCCGCGGCCAGGGTGAGGGCGAGCACCGCGCCGAGCACGATCAGCAGGTTGCGCCCGTACGGCAGCGGCAGCGCCGAGGAGTTGGGCGGCGCGCCGGGGCGCAGCAGCAGCGGGAGGGTGATCAGGACGAGCGATCCGCCGGTGATCAGGGCGCCGCGTACGAGCCCCCGCGCGGCGGCGTCCGAGCCGTCGGCCGCGGCTTCGGGGCGGGCCCCGGCGCCTGCGCCTGCGCCGGACCCGGCACCGGGCCGTACGCCGGACCGGGCCGCCGCGGCCGCCAGGAGCAGGCCGACCGCGAGGACCAGCGGGGCGATGACCGCGTCGTGCAGGACGAGGCCGCCGCCGAGCCAGATGGCCACGTCCAGCGGGCCGGGCAGCTCCATGACCTGCCAGGCCCCGGCGGCGATCAGGGCCAGCCCGAGCGCGCCGAGGAGATACCGCGCGACGGTGGCACGGTCAGGACGGGCGGGGCGGGCGGGCTCGGCGGGGCCGGCGGGGCCGCTTCCGCTTCCGCGTCCGGGGAGCCGGTTCATCACAGCACCTCCAGCAGGGTGACCCACTTGGTCTGGAGCACTCCGGGCCGGTTCGGCGCGATGATCCGGGCCGGGAAACCGTGGTCGGGCGAGAGCGGCTGGCCGTGCAGCGTCAGGGCGAGCAGGGTCAGCGGGTCCCGGGCGTAGTCGCGCCCCATCTCCATGACCCGGTAGGCGCCGCCCACCTCCAGCGAGGTGACCCGTACGGCGGCGCCGGGCGGCGCCCCGGCCCGGTCCAGCAGGTCCCGCACCCGGACGCCGCCCCAGACCGCGTCCACGCTCCAGCCCTCGACGCAGGCGATCGGCAGCTCGGCCACCGTCTGCGGCAGCGCGAGGAGTTGAGCATGCGTCAGGCTGTACGGGAGCGGCCCGCGCACCTCCAGCCGCCAGTCCCGCAGCATCCGCGGGCTCACGCCCGCGGCGGCCGCCGTGCGGTTGACGGGCAGGCTCTGCGGCCCGTACCCGGGATGCCGGGGAGCCAGCAGGTCGAGCCCGGCGAGCGGGGTGAAGGACTGGCCGACGGTGGTCAGGGTGACCGCGCCGACGGCCGCGCCGAGACCGAGCATCAGGGAGCGCCGGTCCGGTCCGTCCTGTGCGGGGAGTTCGAGCGTACCGGCGGAACGCCTGCTCCAATGGGCCCTGATCTCGGGGGCCTTGACCGCGATGTGCAGCAGGATCGAACCGGCGGCCACCCACGCGACGGCGAAGTGGACGGGCACGAAGGAGAACGGCCAGGGGTACCACTCGGCGATGTTGAGCAGCCCGCTGAAGACCTCGAACACGGCGGAGGCGACGAGCAGCGCGACCGAGAGGCGCTCCAGGGCGTGCCGCACCGAGCGCAGCGGCGGCCAGACGAACAGCCGCGGGTAGACCGTCCACAGTTTGACCAGCAGCAGCACGATCGCGGCGAGCCCGGTGCCCACGTGCAGCCCTTGGGTGAGCGCGTACCCCCAGACCGGACGGCTCGGCAGTGAGTCCGCCGCCCAGGACGGCGGGTGCTGGAGATAGTGGCTGATCAGCCCGGTCACGAAGCACACGGCGAAGGCCGCGCCCAGCCACCGGCCGACGGCGGTGGCGGTACGGGCGTCGTGCAGTCGGCCCGAGAACGAGGGCGGTCGCGGGCGCGGCGGGGAGACCCGGCGCGGGGTCGGTGCGGTCATGCCCTCCATCAGAGCCGCACGGGCCGCCGAGCGGGGGTTTCGACACCTTACGAAACGCGGACACCAGGCCCGGCCGGCCCCGTCCCGGCCCGCCGCGCTGCGAGGCTGACCGCATGCACAGCCCCCGCGCCGCCCTCCGCCGCACCCTGGCCCCCGCCCTCACGGCCGCCCTCCTCGTCGCGCTGCTCGCGACGCTGACGGCGACGGTCCGCACGGACGGCTTCTTCACCGACCAGGCGACCCTGACCTGGTGGTACGCCGCCTCCTGGGCCCTGTTCGCGGTGACCGTGGCCGCCCTGCGCGCGGTCCCCGCCCGGTACGTCGTCCCGCTGGTCCTGGCCGGCGCGGTCGCCGTGGCCGTCACGGGCCTGGTCGCGCCGCCGCGCACCAGTACCGACTCCTACCGGTACGCCTGGGACGGCCGGGTACAGGCCGCCGGGGTCTCCCCGTACGACCACGCCCCGGCCGATCCCGCGCTCCGGCGGCTGCGCGACGACTGGCTGTTCCCGCGGGGGGCGGCCGCCTGCGCCGGGCCGGACCGGGCCGCGGTGTCCGACGGGGTGTGCACGCGCATCAACCGGCCCCGGGTGCACACGATCTACCCGCCCGTGGCGGAGGGCTACTTCGTCCTCGTCCACGCGCTGTCACCGTCCGGCGTACGCCACAAGGCCCTCCAGACCGGCGGCGCCCTGCTGGCCGTGGCCGTGACGGCCTTCCTCCTGCTGATCCTGCGCCGCCGGGGCGCGGACCCGCGCCACGCCGCTTACTGGGCCTGGTGCCCGGCCGTGCCCATCGAGGCGGTGAACAACGCCCACGCGGACGTACTGGCGGTGCTCCTGTCGGTGGCCGCGCTGGGCCTGGTCATCCGCCGCCGGGCTCTGGGCGGGGCCCTGTTCGGCCTGGCGATCGCGGCGAAGATGCTGCCCGCCGTCCTGCTCCCGGGCGCCCTGTCCGGCGTACGCCGATGGCGCGACGCGGCCGCCCTGCTGCTGCCCGCCGCCGGTGTCGTGGCCCTGACGTACCTGCCGTACGTCCTGGCCTCCAGCTCCTCCGTCTTCGGCTACCTCGGCGGCTACGCCGAGGAGGAGGGCTACGACGACCCCGCCGCCAAGGGCCGCTACGCCCTGCTGCGCCTGGTGCTCCCCGACTCCTGGTCCCTGCCGGCCGTGGCCGTCGTCCTGCTCGCGGTGGTCGCGTACGTCTGGCGCCGCGGCGACCCGGACCGCCCCTGGCACGGCTCCCTGCTGGTCACGGGCACCGCGTTCCTCCTGCTCACCCCGGGCTACTCCTGGTACGCCCTGCTGCTGATCGCCCTCGTGGCCCTGGACGGCCGCTGGGAATGGCTCCCGACCGCCCTGGCCGGCGCGGCGTCGTACATCGCCTCCTCCCCCGCGGCCCTGGGCCCCACCACCCCGACGACGTCCTACGCCCTGGCCGCGACGACAGCCCTGACGGCAACGGCGGTGCGGTACTGGGCGGGCCGTCAGAGCCATCCGTTGCGGCGGAAGCCGCGGTGGATGGTGAAGCAGGACGCGGCCATGACGAGGAGGACGGCCGGGTAGCCGTACGTCCAGTGCAGTTCCGGCATGTGGTCGAAGTTCATGCCGTAGATGCCGCAGACCATGGTGGGGACGGCGACGATCGCCGCCCACGCCGTGATCTTGCGCATGTCCTCGTTCTGGGCGACGGTCACCTGCGCGAGGTGGGCCTGCAGGATCGAGTCCAGGAGGGCCTCGTAGGCGCTGATCTGTTCCGTGGTCCGCGAGAGGTTGTCGGCGACGTCGCGGAAGTACGGGCGGACGTCGGCGGGGACGGCCGGTATCGGTTCGGTGCCCAGGCGGTGGAGCGGGCGGTCCAGGGGGGCCACCGCCCGGCGCAGTTCGAGCAGTTCGCGCTTGAGCTGGTAGATCCGGCCCGCGTCGCCCCGGCCGCTGAACTCGCTGAACACCGTGCTCTCGACGGAGTCGATGTCGCTCTGGACCGAGTCCGTGACGCAGAGGTAGTCCTCGACCACGTGGTCCGCCATGGCGTGCAGGACCGCCGCCGGGCCCTTGGCGAGCTGCTCGGGGTCGCGTTCCAGGGCCTCGCGCAGCGGGCCGAGGGAGCCGTGGCCGCCGTGCCGGACGGTGATCACGAAGTCGGTGCCGACGAAGGCCATCAGTTCGCCGGTGTCGACCACCTCGCTGCTCTCGGTCAGCCGCTCGTGCTCGACGTAGCGGACCGTCTTGAGGACGGCGAAGAGCGTGTCGTCGTAGCGCTGCACCTTGGGCCGCTGGTGCGCGTGGACGGCGTCCTCGACGGCCAGCGGGTGCAGGCCGAAGAGCGCGGCGAGGCCGGCGAGCTCCTCCTGGTCCGGCTCGTGCAGCCCGACCCAGACGAAGCCCCCGCCGTCCTTGCGGATCCGGCGCAGCGCCTGCTCGGCGTCGGCGCAGTCCTCCTGGCGCACGCCGTCCCGGTACACCACGCAGTTGACCACGGCGCTCCCCAGCGGGGACCTGGCCGGGTGGCTCAGGTCGACGGCGCGCCGGTAACCACGGCGCACGGCCTTGCGCAGGCTGCTGATACGCAGGCTGCTGAACATCGACACGGTACGTACTCCTCTTCGGCGGATCGCCAGACAGTCTCCCACCAGCCAGGTCCCGTCGACGGCCTGCCCCCGGTGGCGCACGGCGCGGGAGGACGGGGCTCCGGAGCGGGGGCTCCGGAGCGGGGGCTCCGACCGGTGCGCGCGGAGGGCCGCGTACCGTTGCGCCGCAGACGAAGGCGTGGCGGGACGATCCGAGGAGACGGTTGTGGCGGCAGCACCGGAAGTGGGATCCGCGGTGGGGGACTTCACCCTGCCCGGCGGCGAGCTGGTGGGCGACGCGTTCGAGCGGCGTGATTTCTCGCTGGGCGCGCAGCGCGGCAAGCCCGTGGTCCTGGCGTTCTACCCGGGCGACAACACCGCCGTGTGTACGAAGCAGCTGTGCTCGTACTCCAGCGGCTTCGAGGAGTTCGCCGAACTCGGCGCCACCGTATGGGGGATCAGCCCGCAGGACGTCGACAGCCACGAGGGTTTCGCCCGGCGGCACGGACTGCGGATGCCGCTGCTCGCGGACACCGGACGCGAGGTCGCGCGGGCGTTCGGGGTCAGCGCTCCGGGCATCGGCCTGCGCCGGTCGGTCTTCCTCATCGCGCCGGACGGCACCCTGCACTGGAAGCACGTGGCCCTGCTGGGAGCGACGTTCCAGAGCGTCTCCACGCTCGCCCGGCAGCTGGCCGCCTTCGCGTAGGGCGTCCGCCCGGGGATCCCTTCTTTCCCGCCCGCGGGTGAAGGTGGCCGGTCCGGCGGACCGGCCCGCGGCCGGGCGGTAGCGTGCCCCGTGCGTGAGGGTCGTCGACCGTGGGGGATGGATCCGCTGTGCCTGCTGTGCCTGCCGTGCCTGCCGTGTCTCCTGTGCCCGACCCTGCCGTGCCCCTCGCGTCCGCCGTGATGGGCCCGTTGCTGCCCGGCGATCCGGTGGGCATCGCCTCGTACCGCCTCGTGGGGCGGCTCGGCGCGGGCGGCATGGGCGTCGTCTACGCGGCCGTGGACGGCGCCGGCCGCAGGGTCGCCCTCAAGACGGTGCATCCGCAGCTCGCCGCCGATCCGCAGTTCCGGGCCCGTTTCCACCGCGAGGTGGGCGTGCTGCGACGGGTCACCGGGCCGTGCCTGGTCCCCCTCGTCGACGCGGACCCGGCCGCCGCCGCGCCGTGGCTGGTCACGACGTACGTACCCGGCCCCACCCTGCACCAGTACGTCGCCGCGCACGGGCCGCTGACGGGGGCCCGGCTGCACCTCCTGGCGGCGGGTACGGCGGCCGCGCTGGCCGCCGTCCACGCGGCCGGGGTGGTCCACCGGGACCTGAAACCGGCCAACGTGATCCTGTCCCCGGACGGCCCCCGGGTCCTCGACTTCGGCATCGCGCACGTCACGGACGGCACCGCGGTGACCCGTACCGGCGTCATGACCGGCACCCCCGGCTGGATCAGCCCGGAGCAGTACCGCGACGGCGCGGCCGACAGCCGCGGGGACGTCTTCGCCTGGGGCGCGCTCATCGCCTCGGCGGCCACCGGCCGGCCGGTCTTCGGGACCGGGGCCCCGGACGCGGTGGCGTACCGCGTGCTGCGCGAGGAGCCCGACCTGGAGGGCGTGCCGGAGGAACTGCTCGGCGTGCTGGTCGCCTGCCTCGCCAAGGAACCCGGCGAGCGGCCGATGTCCGGGGCCCTGGCGCTCGTCACCGCCCGTCTCCTGGGCGGGGCGGACACGGCGGTCCTGCCCGTCGGCACCACCCCGGCGGCGCCCGCGCCGGTGAGCGGCGCAGACGTATCCGGCGTCGCAGACGTATCCGGCGTCGCCGACGTACCCGGCGTGGGAGACGTACCCGTCGACAACGCCCTGATCGCGGCCCGTTGGGACATCCCCTCGATCGAGGACCCCGCCTGGAGCACCGGCCCCCTGACGGGCGCCACCCCCGGCACCGCCCCCGCACCGGGACCCGCACCCGCACCCGCACCGACACCGACACCGCGCGGAATCTGGCTGCGCCGTGGGCTGTTCGTCGCGGCGGCCGCCGCGCTCGGCGGCGTCGTCGGGCTGGGCCTGAGCCTGCTCCCGTCCGGACCGGCCGACGGACAGACGGCCGCGTCGTCGCGGACCCCCGAAGCCCGGCGCGGCGGTACGGCGTCCAGCGCCCCGCGGACCCCCTCCGCACCGGCCGCGAGCCCGGGCGCCCAGCTCTCCGCGAGCAGCCCGCCGCCCTCCCCGAGCCGCGCCGTCGCCCCGGCCCTCACCCGGACCGCGGTGCACACCATCGCCCCCTGGTCCGTGGCCGGCGGCGAACCCGCCGAGGGGATCACGATCACCGGGGAGATCGACGGATCCTGCTGGACGGCCTCCAGCAAGACCCCGCGCACCGACGCCTGGCGCTGCACGACCGGCAGCACCATCCTCGACCCCTGCTTCGCCCCCGGCGAGGGCCCCGCCGAGGTGCTCCTCTGCCTGGACGGCAACGCGCGCCGCATGCGGCGCATGACCCTGACGCAGCCGCTCCCCCAGGACGCGTTCCGCGCACCCGGCGGCCCGGCCGCGACCACTCTGATCATCGAGCTGGCCAACGGCGAGACCTGCGGCTTCGCTTCCGGCGCGACCTCCGTACTGGCCGGTCAGCGCCTCAACTACTTCTGCGACGGCGGCGGCGCCGTGTACGGCGACCCGGACCAGTCCCACCCGGTCTGGACCGCCGACTACCGCAAGGACCAGAGCCCGACGACGGAGAGCGTCCCGGTGCGCGCCGCCTACCAATAGCCGCCCGCCCGCAGCCGCGTGGACGACCCGCGGCCGTCGCCGGCCGCGTGGACGAGACGCGACGCCCTAGTGGTTCTCGGTCGGCCGCAGGTCCCTCGGGATGAGCGCCCACGTCGTGACCGCCGCGACCACAGCCAGGCCCCCGGCCAGCAGGAACGCCGGGGTGATGGCCAGCGTGTAGGCGTGCGAGGCGGCGTCGAGCAGGGCCTGGCCGGCGCTGCCCCCGAGCCGCTCCGCGGTGTGCGCGGCCTCGCCCACCGAGTCCTGTACGGCGCTCAGCGTCGGGGCGTCCAGGCCGAGCACCGGGAGGTTGCCCCGGTAGAGGGCGGCGGCCGTGGAGCCGAGGACGGCCACGCCCATCGCCGAGCCCAGTTCGTAACAGGTCTCCTCGATCGCGGCCGCGCTGGAGACCTCGTCCGCGGGCGCCGTGGAGATCAGGGTCACGGAGGCGACCGTGGTGGCCATGCCCGCGCCCAGGCCCATGACCGTCAGGGCCACGGCGAAGGCGGGGTAGCCGAGGTCGGTGAACCGCTGGACGGTCCAGGGCAGCGCCATGCCCGCCGCCAGCACGACCAGCCCGGCGCCGAGGACGTGCCGGATCGCGAAGCGCTGCATGAGGGCGGGGGCCACCATCGAGGCGCAGATCAGGGCGAGCGGAGCGGGCAGCAGCCGCAGTCCCGCTTCCAGGGGGGTGTAGCCCTGGCCGTACTGGAACCACTGGGTGACCAGGAAGAGGATCGCGCCCATGCCCACCATCGGCAGGAAGATCGCCGTGGCGGCCACGCTGAAGGCGGGCCTCGCGAACAGCCGGACCTGGAGCAGCGGACGGTCCAGGCGCAGCTGGCGGCGTACGAAGACGGTCAGCAGGGCGGCCGCGAGGGCGAGCAGCGCCCAGGGCAGCGGGTCCGCGACGCCGCTCTTGCCCAGCTGCTTGATGCCGCCCGCGAGGGCGAGCATGCCGACGATCGACTGGCCGACGCCCCACCAGTCCCAGCGGCCGGCGGCCCGGGGCGAGCGCGATTCGGGCAGGTAGCGCAGTCCGGCCGCGACGATGACCGCCGCGACGGGGAGGTTGAGGAGGAAGGCGGAGTGCCAGCCGTAGTCCTGGACGAGGAGGCCGCCGACGACCGGCCCGAAGGCCATGCCGCCCCCGAAGACCGCCGCCCAGACGGCGAGGGCGAAGGCGCGCTCCTTGGCGTCGGTGAAGACACCGCGCAGGATGGACAGGGTGGACGGCATGATCGCCGCGCCGCCGACGCCGAGCAGGGCGCGGGCGGCGATGACGTGCCAGGCCTCGGTGGAGAACACGGCGATGAGCGAGGCCGCCGCGAAGATGCCGAAGCCCGCCATCAGCAGCCGCTTGCGTCCCCAGCGGTCACCGAGGGCGCCCGCGGTGACCAGCAGGCCGGACAGGGCGAGCGCGTAGATGTCGATGATCCACAGCTGCTGTACGGCGCCCGGCTGGAGGTCGCCGACGAGCGAGGGGAACGCCACGTTGAGGATCGTGGTGTCCATCGAGATGAGCAGGAGACTGCCGGAGAGGATCGCGAGCACGATCCAGCGGCGCGGGTCCTGCGGGGGCGTGCGCATGGGGTGTCCGTTCGGGTGGTGCGGGGGGCCGGGCACAGGTAGGCATCACTCAGCGAGTCCCCACAGTCCCAAACGATACAAATTTGTCTCATCTGAAGCAACCCTGACTCACCTTTCACCCTTAGGTAAAGAATCAACCATGTCCCATTTGCCCCCACGGAGCTCTTGGCGAGTTAGGTTAGCCTTCCCTTCATGTCGCTCCTCCATCTGGCCGCCTCGGCCGGCTACAGCACGCCTCCCCTCTGGCGCGTCCTCACTAAGGCCGGTTACTTCATCGGCCTGTCCGGAGCCATCGGCGCCACCGTGACCTACGCCGTCTCCGTACGCCCCGCGCTCCGCGCCCCCTCGAGCGACGCCGCCGACGTGGAGGTCCTCCAACGGAAGAGCGCCCGCTACCTGGCCTGGGCCGGAGTCGTCCTGCTCGTCGCGGGCTACTTCCAGCTCGCCGCACGCGTGGCCCGGGCCGGGAAGGGCATGCCGTTCGGCGACTCCCTCTCCCCCGCGCGGATCGGGGACTTCCTCACCGCGCCGGCGGCCAAGGGCGCGTGGATCGCCCAGGGCGCGGTCCACATCGCGCAGAACGTCGTACTCCTCGCCGCCGCCGTCACCCTGGCCGCGCTGTTCCTGCCGCGTGCACGCCGGCACCTGAACGCCCTCGCGCTCACCGCCCTGCCGCTGAGCCTCGCCGTCACGCTCATCGGCGCGGTACCGACCACCGCGCCCAAGAACGGCGACAAGGTCCTGGACCTGCTGTCCGGCCAGCTCCACATCATCAGCGGCGTGGTCTGGGTCGGCGGACTCGCCGTGCTCGCCTCCCTCGCGACCTCGCGCCGCCTGCCGGGTCAGGGCGCGGGCCTGCTGTGGGCGGACATCTGGCGGCGCTTCTCCCTCGTCGCCCTCGTCTGCGTCGGCGCGGTCCTCACCTCCGGGCTGTGGCTGAGCTGGAAGCACGTCGGCGCCGTCAGCCAGCTGTGGACGACGACGTACGGGCTCTTCCTGCTCGCCAAGATCCTGCTGGTGCTCGCCATGGTGGCGGCCGGCGGCGCCAACCAGTTCTGGCTGATGCCCCGCATCGCCAAGGCCCGCGCGCAGGACGACACGTCCTCGCTCCTGCACCTCACGCTGCGGCACTTCCCGAAGGTCGTGTGGGGCGAAGTCGCCCTCGGGGCCGCCGTCCTGGCCGTGGTCCCCTTCCTCAGCGGCTCCGCCCGCTCCGAGGCGGGCAACCCGGCCGCCGTCTCCAGCGGCAGCGTCTTCGCCGTGGGCGCGCTGTTCGTCCTCACCCTGGCGGCGTCCCTGTACGTCACGGTCCGGACCTCCGACGCCCTCGCGCGGCGCACGGCCACCGCCCCCGGCTCCCCTTCTCCCTCCCCTTCCGCCTCCCCCTCCGCCTCCACGCCCGCTTCCGCCTGATCCCGCTCCCGCTCCCGTTAGAATCTCCCACCACTCGAACAAACTGACGGCCGACAGGGCGCGGTTCGGGCCGGACAGAGGGAACGGGAGCCGCCGTGGGGTCCGTAGGGGAAAGACTGAGCGCGGCGCGCGTACGGTCCTTCATCGGCCGGGATAACGAACTCGCCTGCTTCGAGGCCGCGTTGGCGGGCGACGAAGAGGCAGCGTTCGCGTTCTACGTGCACGGGCCGGGCGGCATCGGGAAGTCGACGCTGCTACGGCGCCTGGCGGACCGCGCGCGGGCGGCGGGCCGACCGCTCATCGAGCTCGACGGCCGGTTCGTCAGCCGGGACCCGGCCGCATTCGAGCGCGCCGCCGGTCCGTTCCTGCACGAGGCGGGCACGGTCCTGTTCGTGGACTCCTTCGAGCACTGCCAGTGGCTCGAGAGCTGGCTGTGGCACCACTTCCTCCCCCGCGCCGCGAACGACACGCTCGTCGTCCTGGGCGGACGGCGCGCTCCGCAGGCGCAGTGGACGTCCGACCCGGCCTGGTCCGGACTCCTGTACGTGAGCGAACTGGGGCCGTTCTCGGCGGAACAGGCCCGGAGCCTGCTGGTCGCGGCCGACATCCGGCCCGAACTGCGCGACCGGGTCATCCGCTTCGCCGGAGGCAACCCCCTGGCCCTCTCCCTCGCGGCCGCGGCGGGATCCGCGGGCTGCGGCAGCGAGGAGATCTGGGCCCCCTCGGCGGACGTCCTGCGCACCCTGCTGGCGGGGCTGGTCGGCGAGGTTCCCACGGCCGCGCACCGCCGCGCCCTGGAGGTGGCGGCGCAGGCCCACTCGACCTCCGAGGAACTGCTGGCCGCCGTACTGCCCGAGGAGGAGGCCCATCCGCTCTTCTCCTGGCTGAGGGACCTGCCCTTCATGGAGTCCACGCACCGGGGGCTCCACCCGCACGACGCCGCGCGCGAGACGCTCGCCGCCGACCTGCGCTGGCGGGCGCCCAACGCCTTCGCGGCCATGCGCCGACGCCTGACCGACGAATTCCTGCGCGTACTGCGCGAGGCGCCCGAAGAGCGGGTGTGGACCGTCACCGACGAACTCTTCTACCTCTTCCGGGAGGGCGAGACCCTCTCCCGGCTGCGCACCTGGTCCCGCGAGGACGAAGTGCACGACCGGCCGCTCTACCCGGCCGACCTCGACGCCGTGCTGCGCATGGCCGCGGAGACCGAGGGACCGGCCTCCGCGGAGCTGGTCCGCTACTGGGCGCGGCGCCAGCCGCAGGCCTTCAGCGTCTACCGTCTCGTGAGCACGGGCCGGATCGTGGCGTTCACGGCCCGTCTGGCGCTGCCGTACCCTCCCGATCCCCGGGACCTGGCCACCGACCCCGTGGTAGCCGCCGCGTGGGAGTACGCCGATGCCACCGCGCCGGTGAAACCCGGCGAGCACATCGGGGTGAGCCGCTTCACGGTCTACCCCGAGCAGTACCAAGTCCCCTCGCGGGTGACCGACTTGAGCAGTTCCCGGGCCCAGGCGGAGGCGGCCCGCGCGCCCGGCAGGGCCTACGGTTTCGCCGTCTACCGGGACGCCGAGACCTGGGCCGCGCGCGTCAAGGGAACCCTCGACGACACCGGGGCACGCCCGCGCGTCGGCGCGTACACCTACGGCCTGTTCAGCGTCGACTGGCGGGACGTCCCCGTCGAGGCCTGGCTCATGAAGTTCATATCGGCCCCCGCCGAGCCCGTCCGGTCCGGACCCTCGCCGCTGTCGCGCACGGCGTTCGACCAGGCCGTGCGGGAAGCCCTGACGCACTGGGGGGACGCGGGCGCCTTCGCTGCCTGCGCCCTGCTGCGCACCCGACTCGCGGCCGATCTCGGCGATCCCGCGGGAGAGTTGCGCATCCTGATGCGCCAGACCGTCGACGACCTCGGCCGCGACCCGCGCGGGGTGCGCGCCCGCGAGGCCCTGACCGCGGGGTACTTCTCCGGCGCGCCCACCCAGGAGGGCGCCGCGCGCCGCCTCGGCCTGCCGTACGGCACCTACCGCCGCCATCTGCGCCAGGGTCTGGACCTGCTCTGCGAGGCCTTGTGGCGCCAGGAGTTGCACGGCCCCCGATAGCGGCGACGGCGGGGCCGAGCCCGGCGGCGGGCGGCCCGGTGGACAGGTGCGGACAGCGGTGGACAGTGCCCGGCCCCGCCGGACCTGGAGAGTGGACACCGGGCGGCGCGAGTCTGTGCGCCATGAACGCAGTACGTACACAGACCGACCGGGCGACGGGCCGGACCCCACGGCCGGGAGCCGCGCTCGCGGCGCTCGCCGCGGCTCAGTTCACCGTCATGCTCGCCACCTCCAACGTCAATGTGGCGCTCCCTCAGATCCGGGCCGGAGTCGGCCTGTCGGACGGCGGGACCACCTGGGTGGTCAACGCCTACGGCCTGGCTTTCGGGGCGCTGCTCCTCGCGGGCGGACGGATCGCCGACCTGCTCGGGCGCCGCCGGGTGCTCCTCACCGGACTCGCCCTGTTCGCGCTGGCCTCCCTGGCGGCGGGACTGGCCCCCTCCGCCCCCGTACTGATCGCGGCCCGCGCCCTCCAGGGCCTCGGCGCCGCCGCCATCGCCCCCGCCGCGCTCGCCCTGGCCCTGGACCGGGCCGCCTCCGGCCCGGGGCGCGGCAGGGCGCTGAGCGTGTGGGGAGCGGTCTCCGGCGCGGGAGGAGCGTGCGGCGTCCTGCTGGGGGGTGCGCTCACCCAGGCATGGGGCTGGCCCTGGATCTTCCACTCGGTCGCGCTCGGGGCGGGCCTGGTCCTGGCGTCGGTCGCGCGCTTCGTGCCCCGGTCGCCCGCGCGCGACGGCGTACGGAGCCCCGGGCGGAACGGAGTACCGAGCGCCGGGCGGTTCGACGTGCTGGGCACCTTCACCGTCACCCTCGCCCTGACCTGCCTGGTCTGGGGCCTGACGACCGCCCGCGGCTCCGGCTGGGCCGACGCCCCGGTACTGGGCGCCCTCGGCGCCACGGCCGTGCTGCTCGCGGCCTTCGTCGCGATCGAGCTCCGGCGGCCGGACGCGCTGGTGCCGGCCCGGCTGTTCGCCGGCGGCCAGGTCGCCGCGGGCAACCTGCTGACGGCCCTGCTGGGGTCCGTCTGGATCGCCCTGTTCTTCTTCCTGCCGCTCTACCAGCAACAGGTGCTCGGATACGGCCCCTTGGCCACGGGGGCCGGACAACTCCCCCTCGCCGCCGCCAATATGCTCGGTGCCTCTCTCGCGCCGCGGCTCGCCCGGCGGCTCGGCGCCCGTACGGCCGTGGTCGCGGGCCTGCTCACCGAGGCCGCCGGGCTGCTCTGGCTGTCCCGGATCAGCGCCGACGGGAGCTACCTCGCCGACCTCCTCGGTCCGTGCGTCCTGATCGGCCTGGGCCTCGGCATCGCGTTCGTACAGCTCACCGCACTCGCCGTCGACGGCGTCCCGGGCAAGGACGCGGGTCTCGCCGGCGGGCTGGTGAACGCCACCCGCCAGGTGGGCGGCGCGATCGGTCTGGCCGCCCTGGCCACCCTGGCCGGCTCGGTCACCGCCCACGCGGCCACCCGGCAGGCCCATCTGGAGGCCCTCACCACCGGCTACCGGGCCGCCTTCGCGGTCTCGGCCGCGGTGCTGGCCGCCACGGCGGCCCTCACCCCGCTCCTCACCCGCCGCACCGGAACGCGTACCGCGACGCCCGCCGCCCAGCCGGCGCCCGAGCCACGCACCTCGACCGTCTGACCAGGCACCCCAAGCCCCCAAGCCCCCGGGCACCCATGCCCACCCACCGAAGGAGATCCCTGCCATGACCACCACGAACCCCGCCGAGAAGCCCTACCTGACCGGCCACTACACCCCCGTCGCGGAGGAGATCACGGCCACCGGGCTCACCGTGGAGGGCACCCTGCCCCCCGAGCTGACCGGCCGGCTGCTCCGCAACGGACACAACCCCAAGCCCGGTGTCACCCCCACCCACTGGTTCAAGGGCAGCGGCATGGTCCACGGCATCCGGCTGCGCGACGGCCGCGCCGAGTGGTACCGCAACCGCTGGGTGCACACCCCCGCCCTCGAGGGCGCCCCGTACATGACCGAGCGCGGACCCGACCTGACCGCCAGCACGGCGGGCACGCACATCATCGAGCACGGGGGACGCCTGCTGGCCCTGTGCGAGGCGAACCTGCCCTTCGAGCTCACCCCGGAGCTGGACACGGTCGGCGCCTATGACTTCGGCGGCACGCTGCGCGGCGCCATGACCGCGCACCCCAAGGAGGACCCGGTCACGGGGGAGCTCCACTTCTTCGGGTCCTCGCCCTTCCCGCCGTTCCTGACGTACTACGTCGCCGACGCCAAGGGCGAGATCATCCACAGCGCCGAGATCCCCGGGGCGACCGCCTCGCTCAAGCACGACTTCGCCCTCACCCGCCACCACGTGGTCTTCATCGAGGGCAGTGTCACCTTCGCCCCCGCCGATCACTCCGGCATCCCCTACGGCTGGAGCGACGCCCAGCCCTCGCGCATCGGTGTCCTGCCGCGCGGGAGCGACGGCGCCGCGCGCGTCCGCTGGTTCTCCATCGAACCGGGCAGCTTGCTGCACGTGTCCAACGCCTACGAGGACGGGCAGGGCCGCATCGTCCTGGAGGGCCCGACCGTGGACCGCGAGGGCTTCCGGCTCTCCTGGAACTGGTGGATCGGCGCGCCCGACCGCGGCACCGAGCCCGCGGCCCGCTCCTACACCCGCCGCTGGGTCATCGACCTGGCCGACGGCACCGTCGACGAGCAGATCACCGACGACCTGCCGGTGGAGTTCCCGACCCTCAACGAGGCGTACCTGGGCGCCGAGAACCGCTACCAGTACGCCATCGCCTTCCCGGACGAGAAGGGCTTCGGCGGCTACGGCGTCGTCAAGTACGACCGCACCACCGGCGCCCGCCGCATCCACCAGGTCGGTGACGCCCGCCTGCCGAGCGAAGCCGTCTTCGTCCCCGCGGCCCGGGCGACGTGCGAGGACGACGGCTACCTGCTGACCGTCGTCTCCGACCTCAAGCAGAACGCGTCACAGCTGCTGGTCCTCGACGCCGCCGGCCTCGACCGCATCGCCACCGTCCACCTGCCGCACCGCGTACCCGCCGGCATCCACGGCTCCTGGATCCCGGACAACCCCCTGACGGACCAGCGGAGCTGACGCTCCGCCCGTACGAAGCGGTCCCGGTGGCCCGCACCCCGGCGGTCGAGGCCGGGGTGCGTGAAGCCGAGTCCCCGGGTCAGGCCCCGGCCGCTCCGGTTCCCGCGATCGCCTCCGGGCGCAGCAGGGCGGCGAGCGTCTCCGCCGGGAGCAGCCCCTGTTCCAGGACGAGCTCGGCCACGCCCCGGCCGGTGGCGAGGGCTTCTTTGGCGATGGCGGTGGCGGCGGTGTATCCGATGTGCGGGTTCAGGGCGGTCACCAGGCCGATGGAGTTCTCGACCGTGGCGCGCAGGGTCGCGGTGTTGGCGGTGATGCCGCCCACGCAGCGCTCGGCGAGGGTGAGGCAGGCCGCGCGCAGGTGGGTGACGGACTTCGAGAGCGAGTGCAGGATGACCGGCTCGAAGGCGTTGAGCTGGAGCTGTCCGCCCTCGGCGGCCATGGTGATGGTGATGTCGTTGCCGATCACCTCGAAGGCGACCTGGTTGACGACCTCCGGGATCACCGGGTTGACCTTGCCGGGCATGATGCTCGAACCCGCCTGTACCGGCGGCAGGTTGATCTCGCCGAAGCCCGCGCGCGGCCCGGAGGACAGCAGGCGCAGGTCGTTGCAGGTCTTGGACAGCTTGACGGCGATGCGCTTGAGGACGCCCGACATCTGGACGAACGCGCCGCAGTCCTGCGTGGCTTCGACCAGGTTGGCCGCGGTGACCAGGGGCAGCCCCGTGATGTCGGCGAGGCGGCTGCGGGCCGCCTCGGCGTATCCGGGCGGGGCGTTGAGACCGGTGCCGATGGCGGTGGCGCCGAGGTTGATCTCGTAGAGGAGCCCGAGGGCCTCCGCGAGCCGGCAGCGGTCCTCGTCGAGCATGACGGCGAAGGCGGAGAACTCCTGCCCGAGCGTCATCGGCACGGCGTCCTGCAGCTGGGTGCGGCCCATCTTCAGGACGTCGCGGAACTCGGCGGCCTTGCGGGTGAACGCGTCCTGGAGGACGGCCATGGCGTCGAGCAGGCCGCGCACCGCGAAGACGGTCGCGATCCGCACGGCGGTCGGGTAGACGTCGTTGGTGGACTGGCCGAGGTTGACGTCCTCGTTGGGGTGCAGGTGCCGGTAGTCGCCCCTGGCGCGGCCCAGCAGCTCCAGAGCCCGGTTGGCGATGACCTCGTTGGCGTTCATGTTGGTGGAGGTGCCGGCGCCGCCCTGGATGACGTCGACGACGAACTGGTCGTGGAGCTTGCCGCCACGTATCTCCTGGCAGGCGGCTTCGATCACGGCGGCCTTCGCGGGCTCCAGCAGGCCGAGTTCCTCGTTGGCGAGGGCGGCGGCCTCCTTGACTGCGGCGAGGGCGTCGATCAGGTGCGGGTAGACGGAGATGGGCGTGCCGGTGATGGGGAAGTTCTCGATGGCGCGCAGGGTGTGGACGCCCCAGTAGGCGTCGGCGGGGACGTCGCGGTCCCCGAGCAGGTCGTGTTCACTGCGGGCGGCGGCGGTCATGGGTGGGCGGCCCTCTTCCTGAGGTGGGTGGGTCACGGTGGTGAAGGGGATGGATTCAGGCGGTGGCGGGGACGCCGGGCGGGTGCAGCGCCGCCACCGGCCGGATGCCGCCGACCGGCCGGCCTCCGCCGGAGACCGGCTCGCCCTCGAACGCGGCGAGCAGCCTCGGTTCGACTCCCGCCCGGGCGAGGGCGGCCGCCGTCACGGGCATGCGCGCCCGGTCCGCGCCGTCGGCGATCTTCACGGCGACGGCGCGGCCGTCGGGCAGTGCGGCGACCTGGACGCCCTCGAATCCGTCCTTGGCCAGCAGCCCGGGCACCGCGCGCATAAGCTCGGCCGAGTCCCGCCCCGTGCCGGACGCCATCTCCGGGTGGACACGCAGGGCGTCCGCCACACGGCGCTCGGCGGTGTCCGGCGCGGCCGTGGCGATGCGGGCGGCGGCGCGGGCCAGGCCGTACAAGGACATCGCGAACAGCGGGGATCCGCAGCCGTCGACGGTGACGCTCGCGATGTGCTGGCCGGTGAGTTCCTCGACCACCTCGGCGATCGCCCTCTGGAGCGGGTGGCCCGGGTCGAGGTAGCTCTCCAGGGGCCAGCCGGCCAGCGTGCACACGTACAGCATCGCCGCGTGCTTGCCCGAGCAGTTCTGGGCGAGCCGCGAGGGCCCGCGGCCCTCGCGCAGCCAGGCGTCCCGGACCGCCGCGGCGTACGGCAGGTCGGGGACGTTGCGCAGGTCGTCCTCGGTGACGCCGGCCCGTTCGAGGATCTGCCGGGTGCCGGCGAGGTGGCGCTCCTCGCCGGAGTGGCTGCCCATCGCCAGGGAGAGCAGGGCGCCGTCGAGCGGCAGCCCGGCCCGCACCATGGCGACGGCCTGGACCGGCTTGAGGGCCGAGCGCGGGTAGCACGCGGCCTCGATGTCGCCGATGCCCCACCGGACGGCGCCGTCGCCGTCGAGGACGACGACGGAGCCGTAGTGGACTCCCTCGATCACGCCGCCCCGGGTGACGTGGGCGACCGGTACGTGCTGGGGCTCGCGGATCGCGGGCGCGTCCGCGAGGAGACTGCTGCGCATCACTGCCTCGTTCGGTGGTGGGTTGCCGCGGACCGGTGTGGCGGGCGGCGCGCCCGGCCCGCCCCGGGGGGCGGGACGGGTCGGGGTCCGCCTCAGCCCTCGCTCTTGCCGGCGGCGTCCGCCACGCGGCCGCGGACGGCGTACCAGCCGGCGACCAGCGCCGCGGCGATCAGCGGCACGCACAGCACGGTGGTGCGCGCGGCCCCTCCGTCGGCGTACATGAGGACCAGGACGGAGGCGAGGAAGGCCAGCGTCACGAGTTCGGTCCACGGGGAGCCGGGCAGGCGATAGGCGGGGCGGGTCAGTTCACCGTCACGGGTCTTCCGCCAGAAGAGGAGGTGGCAGAGCATGATCATGCCCCAGGTGGCGAGGATGCCGATGGCGGCGAGGTTGAGCACGATCTCGAACGCCTCCGCCGGGACGACGAAGTTGAGCCCGACGCCGAGGACGCACATGCCGCTGGTGAGCAGGATGCCGCCGTAGGGCACCTGGGTCCGGCTCAGCCGGGCGGTGAAGCGCGGGGCGGAGCCGTTGACGGCCATCGAGCGCAGGATGCGGCCGGTGGAGTAGAGGCCGGAGTTGAGCGAGGACATGGCCGCGGTGAGGACGACCAGATTCATCACGTCGCCGGCCGCCGGGACGCCGATGTGGGAGAGGACGGTCACGAACGGACTCTGGCCGGCGCTGTAGCTGCTCCACGGCATCAGCATCGACAGCAGGACGACCGAGCCGACATAGAAGAGGCCGACGCGCCACATGATCGAGTTGATCGCCTTCGGCATGATCTTCTCAGGATTCTCGGTCTCACCGGCGGCGACTCCGACCAGTTCGACGGAGGCGTAGGCGAAGACGACGCCCTGGATGATCAGCAGCATGGGCAGCAGGCCGTTGGGAAAGATCCCGCCGTTGCCGGTGATCAGGGCCGGGCCGGGGACGGCGCCGTCGACGGGGTGCCGGGTCACGAGGAAGAAGATCCCGATCGCCATGAAGACCACCAGCGCGCCGACTTTGACGATGGCGAACCAGAACTCCAGTTCGCCGAAGATCCGCACCGAGATGAGGTTCACGGTGAGGACCACGGCCAGGGCTATGAAGGCGATCACCCACTGCGGGACGTCGGAGAACAGGCGCCAGTAATGGGTGTAGGTGGCGACGGCGGTGATGTCGGCGATGCCGGTGGTCGCCCAGTTGAGGAAGTACATCCAGCCCGCGGTGTACGCGCCCTTCTCCCCGAGGAACTCCCGGGCGTACGAGACGAAGGCGCCGGAGGACGGCCGGTACATGACGAGCTCGCCGAGCGCCCGCACGACGAGGAACGCGAAGATCCCGCAGACGGCATAGGCGACGAACAGGGAGGGCCCGGCGTCGGCGAGGCGTCCGCCCGCGCCGAGGAAGAGCCCGGTGCCGATCGCACCCCCGATGGCGATCATGTTGACGTGCCGGGGTTTCAAGGACTTGCTGTAGCCGGTGTCCCCGGCGTCGACGTGACGGGTCGTGGGGCGCTTCTCGTCTTTGAGGAACTGCTCGCTCACGCCTCGGGTCTGCCTTCCGTGGAGGTGGCCGCGCGCTGGGGGCGCACGATGTCGGTGAGGGTCTTCTCGACGCGCAGGAGGTGGTGGGACATGGCCTCCACCGCGTCGTGCTCGGAACCGTCGGCCAGCGCCTCGAGGATCGCCCGGTGCTCGCAGTTGGACTGCTCGCGCCGGCCGCCCAGTTCGTTGAGGAAGGTCGACTGACGCGCCAGTGCGTCGCGGATCTCCTCGATGACGCGCCGGAAGACGGGGTTGCGGGATGCCTCGGCCACCGCCAGGTGGAAGACGGTGTCCATCGCCACCCACGCGGTGGTGTCGGTCTCCTGCTCCATCCGGTCGAGCAGATGGCCCAGATGGTCCAGGTCCTCCGGGGTGCGGCGCAGCGCGGCGTACCCGGCGACCGGGATCTCGACGTGCCGGCGCACCTCCAGCAGGTCGCTGGCGACGTAGTCGCCGAAGGTGGGGTCCTCGACCGTGTTCGCCAGGACGAACGTGCCCTTGCCGGTCTTGGAGACGGTCAGTCCGATGGCTTGGAGGGCGCGGAGCGCCTCCCGCAGCACGGGCCGGCTGACCTGGAGGACCCGGCACAACTCGGCTTCGGAGGGGAGCTTGTCGCCCACGGCGTACTCACCGCGCTCGATGGCGCTGCGCAGGTGACCGAAGACCGCTTCCATCGCGCTGACGCGCCGGGGGGCCTGGCCACCTGTCTGGCTGTCTGACAGGTTCACGCTGCGATCCTGAGGGGTGCGCCGGAGGGTGTCAAGACTCCGTGTCGGAAAGGTCCGGCCCGGCGAGCTCCGTACGGTGCGCGTTGTCCGTCCGGCCGCCGGAGTCGCCGGATCGGCGCCGACGGCGGCCGGAGGTGAACGGACCATGGAGTCCGCATGAAATACGGCCAACCTGGCGACGGCCGCACGCGCGTAGACCGCACCGCGACGCCGGGGATCACGGCGCGTCCGAGTATCGGACGCGATGGCTGAAAGTTAAACTATGGGGTGGGCGGTGCACTACGTTCCCCCTCGGTTGACGTTCCACCGAGAGGACACCCCTCATGACCGCAGCCGACGACAGCGCACCGGCAACGGCCCACATCCTCACCGGCTACCGCCCCGAGGACGGCTTCATGGCCGTGGAGCTGGACCCGCCTCCCGCCGAATACGTCTGGCACGACGAGCACGCCGAGCAGCGGGAGCGGCGCTACGGCCCGGGAGCGGGCTACCACCAGTGGCTGGCCGTGGACGCGCGCGGCGGCGCCGTCTGGTTCGGCGACATCGACTGGCGCGCCCCGCGTGAGGACCTCGGCCGCCGGCTCCCCGGCCTCCCCCGCAGGACGCTCGGCGACGGGGCCGTCCCGGCACCCGGAGTCATGGTGCAGCTGCTCGGCCACCTGACCCATGACGAACGGCGGGGCTGCTCCTGGCGCTTCTTCACCGCCGAGGAGTTGCACGCACTCGCGCTGCGCGTACTGCCCGCCGTGCAGCGGCTCGTGGACTCCATCCACCGGATCGGACCGGAAGGCGAGCTGGAGTGGTCGGCCGAGGCCGCCACCGCCTGGGACGACATCGAGGAGGCCACGACCCACACCGTCACCTCCTCCGGCGAACTCCTCTGGCCCCGGCCGCACACGACACCGACCCCGGCGTGGCGCGTCGAGGTCGGCGCGTTCCTCGCCGTGAACCCCGACCTGTGCGACCCCTCCTGGGGCCTGGCCACGGACGCGGAGCTCGATGCCTACGCCGACTACCGTCCCGAGAGCGGCTACGGCGGCGTACCGGGGCGGCTGTGCCGGGCCGCCGACCGGCGGATCGAGGACGGTTTCACCTTCTACGGCCACCGCGCCGCCCTGTACGCCTACCGCGCCCAGGCGTGCGGCGACCGCACGCCGACGGACGCCCGCACCTGGCTGGAGACGACCGAGGCGGGCAGGGGCACCTGGGAGGCGGCCAAGCCCCTCGGAGCCACTCTCGCCGACGTTCCGGACTGCCTGCTGGCGGCCCTGGCCGAAGGGTTCCAGAGCGCCGCGCACGAGGAGGGCCTGGTCCTGACCGGCCTGGACGCCCATCTGCGCCGGCTGCGTGCCGAGGAACGCTCCGCCGTCGACCGGCAGCTCGTCCGCGAAGCCGAGCACGTCGAACGCCTCGAGAACACGCTCAAGGACCTCCGCGCCGCGCGGAACCGCACCGTGACGCGGATCCTGGCCTGGTCCGACGGGCGCAGCGACGGGGAAATCGCCCGCCTGGTGTCCCTGCCCGACGACTACGTCAGCGAGTGGCGGGCCCGGCTGACCGACGGACGGACGACCGGCACGCCCACCCCCTGAAGCACCGCGCGCGGCGAGGACCGGGGCACCAGCACCGCCGCCTCCCCCACGGCCCGGCCGGCCGGGCCGCCCGGGGCGCGCCGAGGGTCCGTCACGCCGGGTGCCGCCACACGTTCTTCATGCTCCGTGCATGGTCCTGCCCGGCTCGGCCGCGCATGATCGACGGGCGCCCGGCCGCACCCGAACGCGCACCCGAACGCGCCCCCGAGGAGCACCCCCATGCCCAGCCGCCGTACCTTCCTGGCCGCTTCGACCGCGACGCTCGGTCTGACCGCCGTCACCGCCACCGCCGCCGGGTCGGCTCAGGCGGTGTCCGAAGCGGCGGCCCCGGGGACGGCGGAGGGCTCCGGCACCCGGCCGCCGAACATCGTCGTCGTCCTCGCCGACGACCTCGGCTACGGCGAACTCGGCTCCTACGGCCAGAAGTTGATCACCACCCCCCGGCTGGACCGGCTCGCCACCGAGGGGCTCCGCTTCACCGATGCCTACTCCACCGCCGCCGTCTGCGCACCCTCGCGCTGCTCCCTGCTGACCGGACTCCACACCGGCCACGCCACGGTCCGCGCCAACCCTTCCTCCGGCGGCCAGGGCTCGCTCACGGCCACCGACACCACCTTCGCCGAGGTGCTCCGGGCGCGCGGCTACCGTACCGCCGTGATCGGCAAGTGGGGCTTCGGGCCGGAGGCCGCCGGCCAGGACAGCCATCCGGCCGCCCGCGGCTTCGAGGAGTTCTACGGCTACATCGACCACGGCCACGCCCACGACTACTACCCCGAGTACCTCTGGCACAACGGGGTCAAGGAGCCCATCCCCGCCAACGCGGGCGGCGCCACGGCCGTATACGCCCCCGACCTCCTCGAACGGCACGCCCTGGAGTTCATCGACGCCCATGCCGCCGAACCGTTCCTCCTGCTGCTCACCCCGAACGTCCCGCACGCCCCCAGCGACATCCCCGACACCGGCGCCTACGCCGCCCGGAGCTGGCCGGCCGCGGACAAGGGCCACGCGGCCCAGGTCACCTACTTCGACTCGCTGGTGGGCAAGGTGATCGACCGGCTCCACGGCCTCGGCCTGGATCAGGACACCGTCGTCCTCGTCACCAGCGACAACGGCCCCCACGAGGAGGGCGGGGTCAACCCCGACCTGTTCGACGCCAACGGCCCGCTGCGCGGCTACAAGCGCAACCTCTACGAGGGCGGCGTACGCGTCCCCCTCATCGCCTGGGGCCCCGGCCGGGTCCAGCGGGGCACCAGCGACCGCCCCACCCCGCTGACCGACGTCCTCCCCACCCTCGCCGAGCTCGGCGGCGCCCCCGCCCCCACCGACCTGGACGGGCTCTCCGCCGCTCCCCTGCTCGCCGGCAGCGCCGACTCGGCGCGCCACGGGCACCTGTACTGGTTCCGCGACGAGTCGGGAGTCACCAGCCGGGCCAACGCCCAGGACAACAAGCGCGCCACCTGGCTCGCCGAGGCGGTCCGCCGGGAGAACTGGAAGGCCGTGCGCTTCGCCCCCGTACGCGACCACGATCTGCCCGACGACAAGTGGCAGGTGGAGCTGTACGACCTGGCGACCGATC
Source organism: Streptomyces sp. NPDC002138 (assembly GCF_040296485.1). Taxonomy (NCBI): domain Bacteria; kingdom Bacillati; phylum Actinomycetota; class Actinomycetes; order Kitasatosporales; family Streptomycetaceae; genus Streptomyces; species Streptomyces sp. NPDC002138. The sequence continues at coordinate 42,650 of NZ_JBEOXE010000014.1, forward strand.
TCGGCGAGACCCGCAACGTCCTCGACAAGAACCCCTCCAAGGCCACGGAACTGGTGGCGCTGATGCGCTCCTCCTGGAAGGACACCTATCCGCGCGCCCCGTTCGGGACCCGCCTGACGCTGCCCCGCCTGGCCGTCCCCGGCCAGGCGTTCACCGTGACCGCGACCCTGGACAACGGGTCCGCACGGCCCTGGACCACCGCGGCCCTCGGCCTGCGCGCTCCCGCCGGATGGACCGTGACCTCCGCCTCCCCGGCCACGGCGGGGGAGCTCGCCGCCGGTGCCCGGCTCACCGCCTCCTGGCAGGTCACACCGCCCGTGGACGCCGCGCCCGCGACCCCGTGGGAGCTCACCGCGGAGGGCACCGCCCTCACCCCGGCCGGGCCGGTCCGCTACCCGGCGGCGGGCACCGTCCCGACCCCGCCTCCCGCGCCCACGCGCGATTCCTACCTCTCCGACCTCACCTGGATCAGCGCCACCAACGGCTGGGGGCCGGTGGAACGCGACGCCTCCAACGGCAAGAACGCCGCCGGCGACGGCCCGCTGATCTCCTTCGGCGGTACGACGTACCCCAAGGGCCTCGGCGTCCACGCGCCCAGCGACATCGCCTACCATCTCGGCGGCCTCGCTGTACGGTTCACTTCCCTGGTCGGCATCGACGACTTCTCCGCCAAGCAGAGCACCCTCGGCGCCACCCGCGCCAAGGTCTACGGCGACGACCGCCTGCTCCTCACCACCCCCACCTTGACGGCGGCCACCGGCCCGGTCCCGGTCGACCTGGACGTACGGGGCGTCCGCGTCCTGCGGCTGGTGGTCGAGGACGCCAACAACCGGACGTCCTTCGACCACACCTCCTGGGCCCTGGCCCGGGTCACCGCGTCCTGACCACCCCCGCACGCCCGCGCCGAAGAGGCCGTTCCGGATCACTCCGAAACGGCCTCTTGGGCAGGTGGGGGCCGTCCTACGCGGGGGCGGCGGCCACGCGGAACCCGATGTTGCCGGTCGAGCTGTCGGGCGTGTTCGAGCTGCGGGCCGCGACGCGGTAGCGGTTGCAGTAGGAGTCGTGGCAGAGGTACGAGCCTCCGCGCATCGCCCGGGACGTCTCCTCGCCGGGGGTGAACCAGTCCGCGCACCACTCCCAGACATTGCCGACCGTGTTGTAGAGCCCGAAGCCGTTGGGCCGGAAGGATGTCACGGGGGCGGTGGAGACGTAACCGTCCGCACCGGAATTGACGACCGGGAACTCGCCCCGCCATATGTTGCACAGGTAGCGCCCGTCGGGCATGAGCTCGTCGCCCCAGGGATAGCGGCGCTGCTCCAGGCCACCGCGGGCCGCGTACTCCCACTCGGCCTCGGTGGGCAGGCGGGTGCCGGACCAGGCGCAGTACGCCTGGGCGTCGTGCCAGGACACATGGACGACGGGATGGTTCCGCCGGTCGGTGACCTGCGAACCGGGCCCTTCGGGGTGGCGCCAGTCCGCCCCCTCCACCGCCCGCCACCACGGGACGGCCGCCACGGGCGCGGAGACCGCGGCGACCTCGTCGGCGAGGAAGGCCCCGAAGGTGAAGGAGAAGCCGAAGCGCTCGGCCTCGGTGGTGTAGCCGGTGGCCGTGGCGAAGGCGGCGAACTGGGCATTGGTGACCGCCGTGGCCGCGATCCGGAAGGGCTCCACGGCCACCTCGCGGATCGGCCCCTCGGCGTCCGCCGGGAAGCCCTCCGGGTCGTCGGTACCCATGAGGAAGCTGCCACCGGGCAGGGTGAGCAGCTGCCGGGCCGGCCGGGAGGCCGTCGGCGCGGGGGGCGGCGGCGCGAGGGTGAGCGTCGGGGCGGGGGCGTGGCCGGGGGTGCAGCATGCGGACATGGCGGCTCCGTCGGGACGGGGAAAGGACGGGAGGCGGGGGGCGCCAGGTGCGGGCCCCGCCGTTCCTGCTGCCATGGCGACGACACTAGGGGAGGGGGAACCCTCGTTCCATGTACGGCGGATGAAATGCCACCGGGCTTCGTCTGCGCGAGGACGAAGCCCTCGGCCCGCACGGGAGGGACGCCCCACCGGTCCGGGACGCACGAAAGGCCGTCCTCTCATCCATGAGAGAACGGCCTCCGACCTGCTAAAAGCATGGTCGGGACGACAGGATTTGAACCTGCGACCCCTTGACCCCCAGTCAAGTGCGCTACCAAGCTGCGCCACGTCCCGCTACGCGCTGACCTGCGGCTTTCGTCGCGATCGGCTCGTGCATGAGAACGATACCGCACTTCGGGTGGTGGTCGCGCGCACCTTTCGTGGCAGGGCGGGGTTGACCTCGAGCGCGGTTGAGGTTGCACGATCGGTGTATGACGCAAACGACTGCGGACACAGGATTCCGCTTCCAGGATCTGGACCGGCTCATGGGGCTCATGACCGGGGACGAGAAGCACGGGCCGGCCGCCACGTCGACCCTGGACACACTGTGGGTGCTGTACGACCGGGTGCTGCGCGTGGACCCCGGGAGCGCCGCGAACCAGGGGCGGGACCGGTTCCTGCTGTCCAAGGGGCACGGGCCGATGGCCTACTACGCCGTCCTCGCCGCCAAGGGGTTCTTCCCCGTCGAGTGGCTCCCCGGCTTCGGCGGGTACGCGTCCCCCCTCGGGCACCACCCGGACCGCACCCTGGTCCCCGGCGTGGAGATCGGCAGCGGCTCGCTCGGCCACGGGCTGCCGCTCGGCGTCGGCAGCGCGCTCGGGCTGCGGGCGCAAGGGCTCGACGGTCCGGCGGTGTGGGTGCTGATCGGTGACGCCGAGCTGGACGAGGGCAGCAATCACGAGGCGATCGCCTACGCCGGGGCCGCCGGTCTGGAGCGCCTGCACACCGTGGTGATCGACAACGACTCCGCCACCCACGGCTGGCCGGGGGGCATCGCCTCCCGCTTCGAGGCGGCCGGATGGTCGGCCGTCACCGTGGACGGGCGGGACCACGAGGCGCTGCACGCCGCCTTCACCGCACCCCACCCCGGGCGGCCGCACGCCGTGGTCGCCCGCGTCGAGACGAAGGGCTGAGGAATCCGTGGACATCGTGCCGGGAAACTCCATGCGGGAGCGTTTCGTCTCCTTCACCACACAACAGCTCGACGAGGACCCGCGGCTCGCCGTGGCGCTCGCCGAGATCACCATGGCCGGGTTCCGCCCCGCCCAGGAGCGGCATCCGGACCGGGTGATCAACGTCGGAATCCGGGAGCAGCTGCTCGTGGGCGTCGGCGGCGGCCTGGCGCTGACCGGGCTGCGGCCGGTGGTGCACACGTTCGCGAGCTTCCTCGTCGAGCGGCCGTTCGAGCAGGTCAAGCTGGACTTCGGGCATCAGGGCACGGGCGCGGTCCTGGTCAGCGCGAGCGCCTCGTACGACTGGCCCGCGGGCGGGTTCACCCACATGGCACCGGGTGATGTGGCACTGCTGGACACGCTGGACGGCTGGACCGTCCACGTCCCCGGGCACCCCGACGAGGCCGAGGCGCTGCTGCGTCACGCGTACGCCGCCGGGGACGACAAGGTGTACGTCCGGCTCTCCGAGCAGTCCAACGCCGCCCCGCGCCCGGTCGACGGCGCCGGCCTGCTGACGGTGCGCGAGGGGCGCGCGGGGGTGGTGGTGGCGGTGGGACCGCTGCTGGACAACGTCCTCGCGGCCACGGAGGCGATGGATGTGACCGTGCTCTACGCGACGACCGTACGGCCCTTCGACGAAGCGGCCCTGCGCGCGGCGGTCGCGCCGGCGCTGTCCGGGGCGGCGGGCGGCGCCGGGGCGAGCGGGCCCTCCGGAACCGTCCGGTCGGCCGATGTGGTCCTGGTCGAGCCCTACCTCGCCGGTACGTCGGCCGGCGCGGCCGCCGCTGCCCTGATCGAGGTCCCGCACCGGGTCCTCGGCCTGGGCGTGGGCCGGGCGGAGCTGCGCAGGTTCGGCACGATCGAGGAACACACCGCGGCCCACGGCCTGGATCCGCGCGGGCTGCGCGAGCGGATCAGCTCCTTCTTCCGGTGGTAGTCACGGCGCGCGCAGCCCGTCCTCCCGGGCGCGCAGCCCGTCCTCCCGGGCGTGGAGCACGGACACCAGCTCCGCGGCCAGTGCCTTGACCGTCGCCAGTCCCTCCGTCCCCCAGCGGCGCGGCACCACGTCCACCGCGCACACCGTCCCGAGCACGGCCCCCCGCCGGTCCGTCAGCGGGGCGCCCAGATACGAGCGCACCCCGCTCTCGTCGACCACGGCGTTGCCCGCGAAGCGCGCGAAGTCCCGTACGTCCTGGAGGACCAGCGCGCGCCGCCGGACCACCACATGGGGGCAGTACCCGTGGTCGCGGGCGAGCACGCGCGCCGGATAGCCGCTCGCCGGGGCGTCGGCGGCGTGGTGCAGACCGGCGAAGAACTGCCGGTCCTCGCCGATGAAGTTGACCCCGGCGTACGGCGCGCCCAGGGTCGTCGCGACCCGCCGCGCGAAGGCGTCGAGCTCCGTGTCGACCCGCTCCCCCAGGCCGAGTTCGCGCAGCCGCAGGACGCGCGCGGGCGCGTCCGGGTCCACCGGTGTGAGGAGCAGGTGCCCGGTCGATTCGTAGTAGGTCATGGCGGTTCCCCCGACTCGGATGACGTGGCCGTGGCGGCCGTGGACAGCAGGTGGTGGACGAGGACGGCCAGCGCCCTCGTGCCGGAACCGGTGAGCCGCGCGTCGCAGCGCACGACGGGCACCTCCGGCGCGAGGCCCACCGCCTCGCGGATCTCGTCGGTCGTGTAGCGGTGGCCGCCGTCGAACTCGTTGACGGCGAGGATGAAGCCGATCCCGCGCCGCTCGAAGAAGTCGACGGAGGCGAAGCAGTCGGCGAGCCGCCGGGTGTCGACGAGAACCACCGCCCCCAGCGCGCCGGCGCACAGCTCCTCCCACAGGAACCAGAAGCGCTGCTGGCCCGGCGTGCCGAAGAGGTAGAGCACCCGCTGGGTGTCCAGGGTGATCCGCCCGAAGTCCAGCGCGACCGTCGTCGCCGTCTTCGCCTCGACCCCGTCGAGCGGGTCGGCGGCCTCGCTCAGCCCGCTCAGCAGCTCCTCCGTGCTCAGCGGCTCGATCTCGCTCACCGCGCCCACGAAGGTGGTCTTGCCCGCCCCGAACCCGCCCGCGACCAGGATCTTCAGCGTCACCGGCGCGCCGTGCCCGCCCGGTACGGACGCCGGGCCCCCGGCGTCACAGCCTGCGGCGCAGGCCATCGAGCACCGCCCTCAGCAGGCACTGGTCATCGGCCGCGATCCCGGGGACCCCGGGGGTGCCCGGGAAGCGGGGCGAGCGGGCCGTGACCGCCCCGTACTCCATCAGGTCCGACAGCAGCACCTTGGTGACCACGGCGGGCAGCCGCAGCTGCCCGGCGACCTCGGCGACCGTGACGGCCGCCGCGCCCGCGCACAGGCGCAGGGCGAGGCTGTGGTCCGGGCCGAGCGGCGCACACGGCCGCACGCCCGTGGCGCTGACCAGGGAGAGCAGGTCCAGGGTCAGCCCCGGGCGGGTCCGGCCGCCGCTCGCGGTGTACGGGCGCATCACCCGGCCCGCGGTGTCGTCGAGCCAGGGCGTGTCCCGCGTGCCTCCCACCGGTCGCGGCTCCGCCGTGCGCGCCCCCGTGACACGCCGCCTCATCGCTCCGGGGCGGCGGCCGGGCGCCGCGGCGGGGCCGCGAGGTACGGACGTACGCTCTTGACCAGCATCGCCATCTCGTAGCCGAGCACCCCGGCGTCCGCCTCCCGGTCCGCGAGGACGGCCAGACAGGTCCCCGCGCCGGCCGCCGAGACGAAGACGAGCGCGGAGTCCAGCTCGACGACGACCTGCCGGACCTCGGCCCCGTCCGCGAACCGCGAACCGGCGCTGCGGCCGAGGGAGTAGAGCCCGGACGCCAGCGCCGCCAGGTGGTCGGCGGCGTCGGCGTCGAGACCGTGCACGCAGCTGACGAGGCCGTCGGAGGTGAGCAGCACGGCACTGCGGGTGAAGGGCACTCGTTGCACCAGACCGCCCAACAGCCAGTCCAAGTCGGAGAGTTGAGTGGTCTTCACGGCGACTTCGGCTGTCATCGGAGCGTCTCCTCGTTGCGGGTCGTGGTTCCTGGCACCGTCATGACGGGTCCTGCGACTGGGCGAGACCGAAGCCCCGCTGGAAGGCGGCCATCAAGCCGGGTTCGTGCAGGGGCGGTTCGCCGTCGCCGGTACCGGCTTCCGCGCGGCGCGGTGCGGGAACCTCGCGCAGCTGCGGCGCGAGGTGCTCCTGGGCCCGGCGCCGGGGCAACGGCGGGCGGCCGCCCGCGCCTCGGGCGGCGGGCACCACGGCGGACAGGGCGGCCGTGCCCGAGGCCGGGGGCAACGCCGTGGTGATCAGCACGGGTTCGGGCAGCCGCTCCGGCGCGGCCACCCACTCCGCCGCGGGCTCCGGCACCGGCTCCGGCTCGGCCATCACCTCGGCCATCACCTCGGCAGGCGCCTTGGCCACCGGGTCGGCCACCGGGTCGGCCACGGGCTCCAGCACCGCCACCGCCACCGCCTCGACAGGCGGCACGGGCGGCACGGGCAGCACGGGCTGCAAGGGCGGCACCGGCACCACAGGCGCCACGGACGCCCCCGCCGGCCCCTCCTGATCCGCATCCGCCCCCGGGTAGGACCCCGCCCCCGCCCCCGGATCCGGAAGCCGCCCCGGATACGCCGCCGCCGTCCGTACGGGCTCCAGCGGCGGCCCGGAGGCCGGCTGCCCGGTCCCCCACGAGGTGGCCCGCGAACCGCCCGCCGCGTCGGCCGCGCTCGGCGCTTCCGCGCCCAACAGCTCCTGCGGCAGCACCAGTACGGCCATCACCCCGCCGTAGATGTTGGACTTCAGCTCGACCGCGATCCCGTGCCTGCGGGCCAGCGCCGAGACCACGAACAGGCCGATCCGGCCGTCCGCCAGCAGCTGCCGGACGTTGATCTGGTCGGGGTCGCCGAGCAGCGCGTTCATCCGGTGCTGCTCCTCGGGCGGCATGCCGAGGCCCCGGTCCTCGACCTCGACGGCGATCCCGGCGGTGACCCGCTCGGCCCGCAGCACGACATCGGTGTCCGGGGCGGAGAACACCGTCGCGTTCTCGACGAGTTCCGCCAGCAGGTGCACCACATCGGCGACGGCGTGCCCGCGCACCGTGCCGCCCGCCGGGGGCACCACCTTCACCCGGGTGTACTGCTCGACCTCCGCCACCGAGGAGCGCAGCACCTCGCTGAGGTCGATCGGCCGCGTCCACTGACGCCGGGAGGCGGCGCCGCCGAGCACCGCGAGGTTCTCCGCGTGACGCCGGATCCTGGTCGCGAGGTGATCGACGTGGAAGAGCTCTTTGAGCAGGTCGGGGTCCTCGACGGTGTCCTCGAGGTCGTCGAGCAGCGAGATCTCGCGGTGCACCAGCGACTGGAGGCGGCGCGCGAGGTTGACGAAGACCTCCACCTTCCGGTCGCTGTCGGAGGGGATCCCGGGCCCGGCCAGCCGCACCAGCGTCGCGTGCGCCTGTTCCCGGGCGCCCCGCAACTCCTGGGAGAGCAGCCAGAATTCGTCCACCTGCTCCTGCCCGGCGCCGGTCCCGGGAGCGACCACGGCGCCACCGCGCGGCGGCCGGGGCGGTTCCTCGCCCCGCTCCAGCCGCTCCGCGACGGTCCGCAGCTCCTGCCGGCCGCGGGCGCTGGACCGGCGCAGCGCCTCGCAGCGGTCCCGCACGGCCTTGCCCGCGCGCTGGGCGCCGAGCAGGGCGGCGGCGAGCGCGCCGACGACGAGCAGGGCGCAGCCGGTCAGCACCGGCCACAGCCGTGCGTCGCGCTCGCCCGCGCCACCGCCGAGCTGGAGGGTGAAGATCACCGCGGCGGCGCCGCTGAGCCCGGCGGCGAGGGTGGGCAGCACGGCGGCGCGGATCAGCTGGGGCCGTATCTGCCGGCCCGGACCGGTGACGGCGTGTCTCGACGGGGAGTGGCGGGGGCGGGCGGCGCGGAGTCCGGACATCGGCGTCCTCGGTACGGTACGGGGCCGGGTCCCCGCGGTACCGGGACCCGGTGTTGATCACCGAGTACCCACGCTAGACCGCGTTCTCGTTCCGGAGGCGGCCAGTCGGGGAACTTCACCGGGGTGCGTCCCGCTCCGGAAGGAGCGCTCGCACGACAGCCCGAATACCCCCTCGGGCGCCTCCCCGGCGCCCGACGCTCCCCCGCGAGCCCCCCGCCGTACGGCCGCACGGCGGGGCGGCCGCGCCGGGTCAGCCGCCCACGGCCTCCGGCTCCTCGCGCGGGTCCGCGGCGGGCGTCGGGCGGGACCGCACGGCGGCGGGCCGGGACGCGGAGCCGTGCCCGGCCACGGGGGTCGGCGCCCCGGCGAACGGGCGCCACCACGGCTCGGCCGGGGCGTCCGCCGCACCCGGCTCGAAGGGCCGGCCCGGCACGGGCAGCGCGATCGCGGCGCCCGCCCGGCCGGCGGCCGACAGGGTGCCCTCGCCCGGCTCGTCCCACGGGTGCGGGGCCAGGTTGAAGGTGCCCCAGTGGATCGGCAGCATCGTGCCGTGCGGGACGCCGCCCTGGAGGTCGAGGTGGGCGGTCATGCCCTCCTCCGGCGTCATGTGGATGTCCGGCCAGTACTCGGAGTACGCGCCGATCTGGATCATCGTCGCGTCGAACGGGCCGTGCTCCGCGCCGATCTCCTTGAACCCGGGGAAGTAGCCCGTGTCACCGCTGTGGAAGATCCGGTGCTCGTCGCCCGCGACGACCCAGGAGGCCCACAGCGTGAACTGCTGGTTGCGCAGGCCCCGCCCGCAGAAGTGCCGCGCGGGGGTCGCGGTCAGCGACAGCCCGGCGATCTTGGTGCTCTCGTTCCAGTCGAGCTCGCGCAGCCGGTCGGCGGGGACGCCCCAGCGCTCCAGGTGCGCGCCGACGCCGAGCGGGACCGCGAAGACCGTGTCCGTACCGGCCAGGGCCTTGATCGTCGGCAGGTCGAGGTGGTCGTAGTGGTCGTGCGAGATCACCACGACGTCGACCGGCCCCAGCGCGGCCAGCGGCACCGGCACCGGGTGCAGCCGCTTGGGTCCGGCGAAGGGGAAGGGGGAGCACCGCTCGCCCCAGACCGGGTCGAACAGCACGCGGCGCCCGTCGATCTCGGCGAGCACCGTGGAGTGCCCCATCCAGGTCAGCCGCAGGCCGCTGACCGGCGGTTTCGCCAGATCGGCCAGGGTGGTCGGATGAACGGGGACGGGGGCGCCGGGATTGCGCCGGACCCGCTGCTCCTTGTGGAAGTAGATCTTGGCGAATTCCAGCATCGAGCCGGAGGGTCTGGTCCTCGCCCCGACTGGATTCTGGAAGACGCCGTCGGCGAAGTTCGGCGAGCGCAGGATCCGCTCCATCCGCGCGCCGGACGGATCCGCGCCGAAGGCTTCGGGTCGCAGGGCGCGCAGCCGCGGACGCAAGGGACGGGAGCCGGGGCCGGAGCCGGTCAAGGCGCCTCCAGAGAGGAAGTGAGCAGGGCTGGTCGTACGTTCTACCACCATCCCAACGCGCACCGGCCCCGAAGGATTCCGCTTCCCGCCCCCGGCTCGCTACAGCGGCAGGAGATCCGGGCGCTTGGCCGCCATGTGGTCCCCGGAGGACTCCCCGCGCAGGCGCCGGCCGATCCACGGAACGAGGTACTCGCGCGCCCACTGGATGTTGTCCCGGGTGACCTCGGCCGAGCCGCGCGGCTGCTGCGGAGGCCACGGCTGGTCCGGGTCCGCGGGCACCTCCAGCCCCAGCACCTGGGCGGCGCGCAGCGCGACCCGGGTGTGCCCCTCGGGCGAGAGGTGCAGCCGGTCGCCGTCCCAAGCACGCCTGTCCTGGACGGACTTCAGCGACCAGAGGTCGAGCACCGGGCACTCGTACCGGTCCGCGATGGACCGGACGTGCGCCGAGTACGTCGCCACCTTGCCCCGGATGTGCTTGAGCACCGGCACCCCGCGGGTGTCGAAGCCGGTGGTGATCATCACCTGGCCGACGGAGCCGACCAGGTCGGCGAGGGCGGCCTCGAACCGCTCCGCCACGTCGTCGGGGTCGCTCCCGGGCCGGATGATGTCGTTGCCCCCGGCACAGAAGGTGACCAGGTCGGGGGCCAGCTCCTTGGCCCGGGGGACCTGGTCCGCCACGATCTGGTCCAGGAGCTTGCCCCGCACGGCCAGGTTGGCGTACCGGAAGTCGTGCTCCTCGCGCTGATCGGCCAGGAGCACGGCGAGGCGGTCGGCCCATCCGACGCAGATGTCCCCCGGCCCCGGATCCCCCACCCCCTCGGTGAAGCTGTCCCCGATCGCCGCGTACGAGCCGATGCCCTGCAGTGCCGTCTTCACTGTCGTCGTCTTTGCCGTCGTCTTCGTCGTCATCGCTGTCGCTGCCACGAGAAGACATCTTTCACCCCAGGACGTGACCTACGCCACCGTAGGCAGGCCTTGACGGACCGTGATCTATACCACCTGGTCAGTAAGGAATAAGTGAGGAATCCGTCAGGTGCCCCGGTGCCGTCAGACGTTCACGCCCTGGGCGCGGAGGTAGGCCAGCGGGTCGATGTCCGTGCCGTAGCCCGGACCCGTGCGGATCTCGAAGTGCAGGTGCGGGCCGGTGACGTTGCCCGTGGCGCCCGAGAGGCCGATGCTCTGGCCCGCGGTGACGCTCTGGCCGACCGAGACCGACAGCTGGGACAGGTGGCCGTACTGCGAGTAGCGGCCGTCGGCGTGCCGGATGACGACCTCGTTGCCGTACGCCCCGCCCCAGCCCGCGGAGACCACGGTGCCCGCGCCGACGGCGCGGACGGTGGTGCCGGTGCCCACGGCGAAGTCGACGCCGGTGTGGTAACCGCTGGACCACATGGCGCCGGGGGTCCGGTACTGGGTGGTGATGGAGGCGGAGACCGGGGCGACGAAGCCGGAGGCCGAGGTGGCCTTGGTGCCGGTGCCGGTGCCGGAGCCCTTCGCGGTGCCGGAGCCGGCGGCCTCGTCCGAGGTGCCCTTGCCCGCACCCTTGCCGGTCGTGGCGGCCGGTTCCCCGGAGCCGCCTTCGTCCGACGTGTCGGCGCCGGCGCCCGCCACCGGGGCCGGCTCGGCCGGAGCCGACTCCTCGACCGGGGCCGGGGCCTGCGCCCGGCTGCCCAGGGTGAGCTTCAGCCCCGGGTGGATCAGCGACGGGTCGGCGCCGACGGCCTCGTGGTTGTCCTCGTAGAGGCGCTGCCAGCCACCGCTCAGGTGCCGCTCCGCGGCGATCTTGGAGAGGTAGTCACCCGGGACCACGGTGTACACGGCGGAGGTCTGCGCCGCCGCCGACCGCAGCGCCACCGGAGCCTGGGCCGGCCGCGCCTGGGCCGGAATCGCGGCGGTGGCCGAGGTGGCGGTGGCCGAGGTGGCGGTGGACGTGGCGGCGGCGTGCGCGCCCGCCGCGCCCATCAGCGGCAGCGCGAGCGCCGCGCTTCCGGTCCCGGCGACGACGAATCCGCGGGTGATCGCGGCGGACTTCGGGCGGCGGTGCTTTCCCTTTGCGGGCATGGCGAATTCCTCTCCGTCGCCTGCGAGGTGAGCTGTCGGGTTCGGACTGGAGATGTCCGGCCGTAGGTGCACGGCTTCACCCCGAGCCGTCCGGAGGAAAGATCCATGAGGGGATCTCGTCCGGAACGGCGGCTTACCTGGTTCCCCCGCTCCTGCCGGGCGCGTGAATCGTCGGGTGCGGTTTCGGATGGTGGCAGGATTAGGCGGTCCATCCGGGTGGACGCGAAGGTATTCCGTCCGGACGCACGGAACAAGCCGTGAATTCCCCAAGGGAATGGCCCGGGTGAGGGATCGACGGAATTCCGGTCACCCTCCGTGGAATCACCGGCGGCAACAACCGTCCCCGCAAGGCAATTCGGCTTTCGCGATCACACACTCACGGTCACCGTATGATCCTGCTCACGGGGCCCGGCCCGATCTCCCCGGCCCTTGCGGCAAGTTACCCTGAAGTAGCGCAATCCGGACATGCCACGACGATACGGAGGAGTCCCCGTGACCCAGCAGATACCCCAGCACCCCTCCACGGAGCCGGAGCTGACCGGAGTGCGCAACTTCCGTGACGTGGGCGGGCTTCCGACCGCCGATGGACGGAGGGTCAGATCAGGACAGGTCTTCCGAAGCGGACATCTGGCACATGCCACCGAAACCGATACGGAATTCCTCGCCTCGCTCGGTCTCCACACGGTCTTCGACTTCCGCAACGCCGCCGACCACGCCCTCGAGGGCCCGGACGTCGAGCTGCCCGGCGTGCGCAACGTCAACCTGCCGCTCTCCGACCCGGCGGACGGCACGGAGTTCTGGCGGATGGTGCGCGACGGCGATGTCGAGCAGCTGCGCGAGGTCCTCGGCGACGGCAAGGCCGCCCGCCGGATGGCCAACTCCTACCGGGAGATCGTCCGCACCCGCACCGCGGAGCACCGCCAGGTCGTCCAGGCCCTCGCCCAGGACCACGTTCCGGTCCTGATGCACTGCGCGGCCGGAAAGGACCGGGCCGGCCTCTCGATCGCCGTCACCCTGCTCGCGCTCGGCGTCGAGCGTGAGGCGATCGTCGCGGACTACCTGGAGTCGAACGCTCCGCACCGCCGCTACAAGGTGCGCCGCAGCGGCGAGTCCGCCGAAGCCCGCTCGCCCGAGGTGATGGAGCTGCTCGCCCCGCTCTTCGACGCCCGCGCCGAGTACCTGCACGCGGCCTTCGAGACCCTGGAGGAGATCTGGGGCAGCCTCGACCGCTACGTCGCCGAGGGCCTCGGACTCACGCCCGAGACCCTCGGCCGGCTGCGCGACCGGCTCCTCGTCTGACCCGGCCGACATCCGACGGCCGCCCGGGCGGCCGTCGGCCGGATCCCGGGCGGCGGCCCGCGGTCAGCGGTTCGCGACCGCCTGCTTGACCAGGGTCCTGCCGAAGTCCCACATCAGAGCGCCCCCGCCGTGGGCGTCGTCCATGACCTCCCGGAAGGCGCCCACGAAGCGGTCCACGTCCGCCTCGTCCACGATCAGCGGCGGAATGAGCTTGATCACCTCCAGGTGGTCACCGGACACCTGGGTCAGGATCCGGTGCTTCTGGAGCAGCGGTACGACGACCATCTGCGCGAAGAGCCCCTTGCGGGCCGCCTGGAGCATGGTCCACCGGCTGCGCAGGCCGAGCGAGGACGGCCGGCCGAACTCGATGCCGATCATCAGCCCCCGGCCGCGCACCTCGTGCAGCAGCTCGTACTCGTCCACCATCGCCGCGAGCCGGCCGCGCAGCAGGTCGCCCATGGCGCGGGCGTTGGCCACGACCGCTTCGTTCTCCATGACCGAGAGCACCGCGAGCCCGGCCGCCATCGCCTGCGCGTTGGAGCCGAAGCTGGCCGAGTGCACGAGCACCCGGTCCATCGACGAGTACACCTTCTTGAAGATCCAGTCCTTGCCCAGGGTCGCCCCGACCGGCACGTAGCCGCCCGACAGCGCCTTGGCCACGCACACCAGGTCCGGTTCGACCCCGGGCTCGTGCTGGTAGGCGTAGAACTCCCCGGTCCGGCCGAGACCGGTCTGCACCTCGTCCGCGATCAGCAGCGCCTTGTGCCGGTGCAGCAGGTCCTGCGCGGCGCGCAGGAAGCCGGGCGGGGCCTCGAGCACCCCCTTGCCCTGGATCGGTTCCACCACGAAGGCGGCCACGTCGCCGCGCTTCAGCTCGCGCTCCAGGGCCGCCAGATCCCCGAGCGCGATCTTGGTGTCGGGCAGCAGCGGCGCGAACCCGTCCCGGAATCCCGCCTCCCCGTTCACCGACAGGGAGCCGGTGGTGAGCCCGTGGAAGGCGTGGTCGCAGTACAGGATCCTGGGGCGGCCCGTGGCGAAGCGGGCGAACTTGAGCGCGGTCTCCACGGCCTCCGTACCGCTGTTGCCGAAGAAGACCCGGTCCAGGTGCGGGCTGTAGGACAGCAGTTTCTCCGCCAGCAGCCCGGGCAGCGGCTGGCAGTCGAAGCGGGTGAGGTCGGCGAGCTGCGCGTCGAGCACGTCGTGCAGGGCGCGCCGGACGACGGGGTGGTGGCGGCCCAGCCCCATCACCCCGAAGCCGGCGAGCATGTCGAGGTAGTCGTGCCCCTCCGCGTCCCAGAAGTGGGCTCCCTCGGCCCGCTCGTAGACCTTGTCGAAGCCGATGGTGTGCAGCATCCGCGGCAGCTGGTGGTTGAGGTGACGGGCGTGCAGTTCGTAGCGCTCGCCGCCCCGCTCGGCCAGCAGGGAGCCCAGGTCGAACTCCTTGCCGGGGCCCCCCGGGGCCGCCGTCATACCCGCTTCTCCCAGTTGCCCCCCACCGTCTCCCGGGCCGCCCGCAGGGATTCCTTCAGCGAGCCCATGGTCGCGAGGACGGCGGTCGGCTCGTACCCGCAGTGCGCCATGCAATTCGCGCAGCGCGGGTCCTTTCCGCGGCCGTACTTGCTCCAGTCGGTGTCCTCGATCAGTTCCCGGTACGTCGGTACGTACCCGTCGCTCATCAGATAGCAGGGGCGCTGCCAGCCGAACAGCGAGTAGTTGGGAATGGCCCAGGCCGTGCAGGGGAAATCGGCCTTGCCTTCCAGGAAGTCCAGGAAGAGCGGGGAGTGGTTCAGCCGCCAGCGGCTCCGGTTTCCGCCGGAGAATGCCTTGCGGAAGAGTTCCCTCGTCTGTTCCACGCCCAGGAAGTGCTCCTGGTCGGGGGCCTTTTCGTACGCGTAGGCGGGCGAGATCATCATCTCGTCGACCTGGAGGTCGTCATTGAGGTAGTTGAGCACCTCGATGATGGTCTGCGGGGTGTCGGTGTTGAAGAAGGTGGAGTTCGTGGTCACCCGGAAGCCGCGCCGCTTCGCCTCCTTGATGGCCGCGACGGCCTCGTCGAAGACGCCTTCCTTGGCGACGGACTCGTCGTGCCGCTCGCGCAGGCCGTCGATGTGGACGGCGAAGGCGAAGTAGGGCGAGGGCGTGAACTTCTCGATCTTCTTGCGGAGCAGCACCGCGTTGGTGCACAGGAATACGTACTTCCGCTTGGCCACCAACTGCCGCACGATCTCGTCGATCTGCGGATGCATCAAGGGCTCGCCGCCCGCGATGGACACCATGGGCGCGCCGGACTCGAGTACGGCGCCGACCGCCTGGGCCACCGGCATGCGCTGCTTGAGCACCCCGGCCGGGTGCTGGATCTTCCCGCACCCCTCGCAGGCCAGGTTGCAGGCGTAGAGCGGTTCCAGCTCGACGATCAGCGGGAACTTCTCACGCTTGCGGAGCTTCTGTTCGAAGAGATACGTCCCGACCCTGATGGACTGTCGCAGCGGCATGGCCATCTGGCTCACCTCCTGGGGAGCAGCGAAGAACGGTGCCATTCGTAAAATGCGGGTAGTACCGCACGCAATACGCGGAAGGCCGATATTCCACCGCGTACGGTGCCGATTCGGACCAGCTCATGCTCCGGAGCGTCCACGATCACCCGGACGGCCGCAACCGGGCGCGGCCCGGTGCGGTCGCCCGTGTGGGCGGCGGTCCAGAGGGTGGCCGCCGATTCCATGTCGACCGCGATGGCGCCGGTGGCGCGCAGCTGCGCGCGCTCCTGGCCGCGGACGACGTGGTCGGAGCCGATCAGGGGGCCGGTATGGACGGTCCGGCCGGGTACCGCCCGGGCGAGCGCCTCGGCGAGGTGCTCGGCGGCGACGCAGGCGACGGCGCCGCGCGGGTCCCGGGTCTCCTCGGCGACCACGAGGTCGCCGGGGTGCATGCCGGGGACCAGCCCGGCACAGAATCCGGTGGCGAGTACGGCCGCCCCGCGCATCCGGGGCTCGGCCAGCGAGCGTGCCACGGCCCGCTCGGCGGCGGGCGGGCCCATGCCGGTGCGCAGGAGGCTGTACCCCTCGGGCGCCCCGCGGTGGCGGCGGCTGCGCAGGGCGGCCTCCTCGATGCGCAGGGCGCAGGCGATGAGGAGGAGCGCTCGCGGCGCGCCCGCGTCGTCCCCCGCCCCGGTCGCCGGGCGCGCCGTCACCGGGGTTCCCCGTCCACGGCCGGGGCGGAGGCGCCGCCCACGCGGACGGCCGCGGCCGCGGCCGCGCCGTCGGCGAAGGGCTCGCCGTACAGGTAGCGGCCGAGGGCGGTGAGCGGGAACACCTGCCGGTACAGGTGGTAGTTGATGGAGAAGTCCCAGGGGAAGCCGGTGCCGGTGAAGTAGGGCTCGTCCCAGGAGCCGTCGGCCCGCTGGGTCTCGACCAGGTGGGCGATCCCGCGGCGCACCGCCCTGGTCTCGCGTTCACCGGCCGCCAGCAGGGCCATCAGCGCCCAGGCGGTCTGGGAGGCGGTGGAAGCGCCGCGCCCGGCCCAGGAGGGGTCCTGGTAGGAGCGCTGGTCCTCGCCCCAGCCGCCGTCCTCGTTCTGTACGGTCTCCAGCCAGGCCACCGCGCGCCGGATCGCCGGGTGGGTCACTGCCAGGCCGGCCGCGGTGAGGGCGGGGACCACCGATCCTGTCCCGTAGACGTAGTTGGTGCCCCAGCGGCCGAACCAGGCTCCGCACGGCTCCTGTTCGGCGAGCAGCCACGCGATGCCGCGCCGGGTGCGGGGGTCCGCCGCCCTGCCCTCGACGGCGAGCATCTCCACGACGTGGGCGGTGACATCGGCTGAGGGCGGGTCGATGACCTCGCCGAAGTCGCAGAACGGCAGCCGGTTGGGGAGGACGCTGGTGTTGTCGGCGTCGAAGGCGCCCCAGGCTCCGTTGCGGGACTGCATGCCGAGGGTCCAGGACACCCCTCGGGCCACGGCCGCCTCCAGCCGCGCCGGGTCGGGGTGGCGGATCCGACGCAGGGCGAGGACGACCTCGGCGGTGTCGTCGATGTCGGGGTAGTTGTCGTTGTGGAACTCGAACGCCCAGCCGCCGGGGGCGAGTCCGGGCCGCTTCACGGCCCAGTCACCGCTGCGGACGATCTCCTCGCCGAGCATCCAGTCGGCGGCCTTGACCAGGGCCGGGTGGTCGGCCCGCAGGCCCGCGTCGGCGAGCGCGATCGCGGCGAGGCAGGTGTCCCAGACCGGGGACTGGCAGGCCTCGATCATCCGCGCGCCGTCCTCGCGCCAGACGGCGAACCGGTCGAGGGACTCCAGGCCCGCCCGCATCACGGGGTGGCGCAGGTCGTAGCCGAGCAGGTGCAGCGCGATGACGGAGTACACGGCGGGCGGCTGGATGCCGCCCCAGCAGCCGTCGTTCTCCTGGCGTTCGATGATCCAGCGGGCGGCCGCGTCCATGGCGGCCTTGCGCAGCCGGCGCGGGGCGAGCCTGCGGTAGAGGTGCAGGGCCTTGTCCATGCGCTGGAAGGCGCCGTCCCAGCTGGCGAGGCGGGCGAGCTGCCGGACGGGGTACGGGTCCCGCGCGTCGGTGTGCAGTTCGTCGAGGGCGAAGGGCGCGGGGCGGACCGGCCGCTGCGCGGAGACGATGGTCAGCGGCACGATGGTCTGGCGGGCCCAGCACCCGAAGTCGTAGATGTTGAGCGGCACCCACTTGGGGAGGAACACCAGCTCGGGCGGGAGTTCGGGCAGGTGGTCCCAGCTCCACCAGCCGAAGAGGGCCAGCCAGATCCGGGTGAAGACCCGGGCGGCGGCGATCCCGCCGTGGGCCCGGATCCAGGCCGAGGCGCGGGCCATGTGCGCCTCGTCCGGGTCGTCACCGGCCAGGCGCAGGGCGACGTACGCCTCGATGGTGGCGGAGAGGTCGGACGGGCCGCCGTGGAAGGTGGCCCATGTGCCGTCCGGGCCCTGTTGGCCGCGGATGAACAGGCCGGCGGCGCGGGTGGTGGCCTCGTCCTGCACGCCGAGGAACTGCCGCAGGAGCAGGTCCTCGGCGTCCATGGTGACGTTGGTCTCCAGGTCGCCCTTCCACCAGCCCTCGGGGTCCTGGCGGTCCAGCAGGTTGCGCGTGGCCCGCTCGGCGGCCTCGCGGACGGCCTGCTCGTCGGCCGCGCGGACGGGCCGGCCCGCGGCCTCGTGCACGGGCCGGCCGGCCGCCTCCCGGACGCCGCGCCCGGTGGCCGTCGGGTCCGCGCTCCGGCCCGGCGGCCCGGGTGGACCGGCCCGCTCCGGGCGGACCGGTGTCGCGGTGTCGCTGCCCGAGTCGGTGCCGCAGTCCCCGGCACCGCCGTCGGTCGTCGCTGTCATGGCTTCCCCTTACGTGGCAGTGTCCTCTGCTGTGCTGGGGTCTGCCGTCGGCCGGGCGCCCTCCCCTGGGGAAGCGGCGCCGGCCGGCGACTTGCGCGTCATATCTGCGTGCGGGCGGCGATCACCTCTTGCGCACGACGACGAAGTCGGCGAGAGCGATGAGCTGGTCACGCACCCGCTGGGGCATGTCCACGTCGTCGAGCGCCTTGACGGCGATCACGTGCTGGCGGCGCGCCTCGTCGGCGGTCCACTGACGGCCGCCCGCCGCCTCGATGAGCGCGGCGCGGGCCGCGAACTCCTCCTCCGAGAAGTTCTCGAAGTCGTTGCTCTTGGCGTCGGCGGCGAGGAGTTCGGCCAGTTCCTCGGAGGCCGGGCCGCCCGCGGCGAGCGCGGCGACCACGGGCAGGGACTTCTTGCGCTGGCGCAGGTCGCTCCAGGTCTGCTTGCCGGTGGCGTCGGGGTCCCCCCAGATGCCGAGCAGGTCGTCGACGGCCTGGAAGGCGAGGCCGAGGTGGTAGCCGTACTCCTCCAGCTTGTCGGCCGTGCGGTCGTCGGCGCCGCCGAGCACCGCGCCGATGGAGACGGCGCAGGCGAGCAGCGCGCCGGTCTTGTTGCCCTCCATCTCCAGGCACTCCTCGACGCTGACGCGCTCGCGGTGCTCGTAGGAGATGTCCTGGGCCTGGCCGTCGATCAGCTTGCGGCTGGCGGTGGTCAGCCGGAGCGCGGCGCGCCCGGCCTCGACGGTGCCGAGCTCCAGCAGGACCTCGTTGGCGAGCGCGAACAGCGCGTCGCCGACCAGGATCGCCAGGGCGGGGCCGTGCACCTTCCACACCGTGTCGCGGTGGCGGCGCTGCTCGTCGCCGTCCATCAGGTCGTCGTGCAGCAGGGAGAAGTTGTGCACCAGCTCGACGGCGACCGCGCCGGGTACGCCGACCTCGGCCGCGGCGCCCGCCGCCTCGGCGGAGAGCAGGGCGAGCGCGGGGCGCACGGCCTTGCCGCCGTCGCCGTCGGCCGGGTTGCCCTGGGCGTCGATCCAGCCGAAGTGGTAGGCCGCGACGGTGTCCATGGGCGGTGCGAGCCGCCCGACGGCCGCGCGCAGGACGGGAGTCGACAGGGTACGGCCGCGCTCCAGGAGCGCGACGGTGTCCGTCTTCTCCGCTCCGGTCGCTGCGCTCTCGGCCTGCTCGGCGCTCCCGACAGCCGGGTTCCCCGGGTTCACTGGCTCTCCTCTGGTTCCTGTACGTGCGGTACCGGTCGTGCTGGTGATCGTCATGCCGCCTCCTGCAGCGGATGTTCGCGGGGGCGGCCGAGGGCGGCGAGCGCGGCGTGGGCCGCGTTCAGTCCGCTGCGGACGGCGCTCTCCATGGTGGCGGGCCAGCCGGTGGCGGTCCACGCGCCGGCCAGGTACAGGCCGGGCGCGCCGGTGCGGGCCGGCGGCCGCAGTCGGCCGACGCCGGGCGTGGGGGCGAAGGTCGCCGTGCGCTCCCGGGTGACGAAGAAGTCGCGGACCTTGGCGCCGCGGGCGGCGGGCAGCAGCCGTTCCAGTTCGGGCAGGTACTTCGCGCGCAGCACCGAGACGGGCTCGTCGATGTCGTCGTGGGCGACGGACTGGGACAGGGCCAGGTACTGGCCGCCGTCGGCCAGGCCGGAGCTGTCGGTGCGGTCGAAGACCCACTGGACCGGGGAGCCGAGGGCCGCGAAGAACGGCTGCTTGAGCACCTTGCGGTCGTAGACGACGTGGACGTTGAGGATGGGCGCGGTGCCGATGTCGAGGAGCTTGTCCGGGTCTTCCAGGGCGCCGGCGGGCAGCAGGCCGTGGGCCTCGCGCTGCGGGACGGCGAGGACGACGGTGTCTGCGTCGATGGTGCGGTCCTCGGCCGCGACGCTCCAGCCGCCCTCGGGGGTGCGGGTGAGGCCGGTGACCCGGGTGCGCAGTTCGGTGTGGACGCCCGCCGCGTCGAGGGCCTTGCGGGCGAGGGTGTCGTGGAGGTCGCCGAGCGGGACGCGGGCCCAGCCGATGTCGGCGGCGCCGTTCTCGGAGAGCAGCCCGGTCTTGAAGACCATTGCGGCCAGGCCCAGGGAGGACTGCTCGGCGGTGGCGTTCAGGGTGGCGATGCCGACGAGGTCCCACAGGGCTTCGATGGTCCGCGGGGTCTGGCCGTAGCGGGCGAGCCAGGTCGCGAAGTCCAGCCCGTCGAGCGCCGGGTCGGCCGGGTCGAGGCGGCGCAGCGCGAGGGCGGCGCGCCCGACGCTCGCGCGCTCGGCGAGGGAGAGGTGCGGGTAGCGGGCCAGCGATCCGGCGAGGTGCAGGGGGACGGGCAGGGCGCTGCGGCGCAGTCGGCCCAGGCGCGGTCCGCCGGGGTGGGCGACGTCGAGGACGGGCACGTCGAGCCGGTCCTGGAGCGGGGCGAGGTCCGCGCCGTCGATGCGGTCCAGGAACCAGCGGTAGCCGGTGCAGCACCGCAGGTAGACGTGCTGGCCGTTGTCGACGTCGAGGTCGCCGCGCTTGAAGGAGAAGGCGAGGCCGCCGAGCCGGGGGCGGCCCTCCAGCAGGGTCACGCGCATTCCGGCGTCGGCGAGTTGCAGCGCGGCGCTCACTCCGGCGAGGCCGCCGCCGATGACCACCGCACGGTCCGCGGTCATTGATCCTCCTTCGTCGCCCCGACAGACGCCGGGCCACCGCTCGGGGTTGCGCCGCATCCCATCAGGGCCGCCTCCGGGTGCTCTGGCGCGAGATGGTCCGCGCGTCGAGGCCCGAGAGGCCTCGCACGGCGACGTACGCCTTCTCGTGGGGCGGCAGCGAGACGCGCCCGCGCAGGACCGCCTCGGGCTCGCGCTCGATCCGGTCGAGCAGGCGCCGGTAGATCCCGGCCATGGCGGCGACGCAGGCTCCGCTGCGCCGGTCGAGCATGGGTAGCAGCCGGTAGCCCTCGACGAACAGGGCGCGGGCGCGCCGTACTTCGTGGTGGACGAGTCCGGCGAAGTCGGATCCGGCGGGGGCCCGGTCGCTGTGGAAGCCTTCGGAGCAGCCGAATTTGGCGAGGTCCTCGGCGGGCAGGTAGGTGCGGCCGTTGCCCGCGTCCTCGCGAACGTCCCTGAGGATGTTGGTGAGTTGCAGGGCGAGGCCGAGGGTGTCGGCGTACTCGCCCGCGCGCGCGGCGTCGGGCGCGCCGGGGGTGGTGCCGAACACGCCGAGGGAGAGCCGGCCGATGGCGCCGGCGACGCACCGGCAGTAGGCCTTGAGGTCGTCCCAGGTCTCGTAGCTCTCGCCGCGGACGTCCATCAGGACGCCGTCGATGAGTTCGTCGAGTCCGCCGAGGGGGATGGGGAAGCGGCGGGCGGCGTGGGCGAGGGCGACGGCGACCGGGTCGGTGTCGTCCTCGTCGACGGCGCCTTCGATGACCCGGCCGAGCAGGGCGCGGGTCTCCTCCAGCCGGGCGAACTTGGCCTCGGGCGGGAGTGTCCCGTCGCCGATGTCGTCGACACGCCGGGAGAAGGCGTACAGCGCGGACATCGCCTGCCGCTTGTCGGTGGGCAGCAGCCTGATGCCGTACGCGAAGTTGCGCGCCTGCGTGCCGGTGACGGCCTCGCAGTAGCTGTAGGCGGCGAGTACCGGTGCCGACGGGGCGGACGGTGCGGACGCGTGCGTGGGGCCCTCCACGTTCGGGCTCACCTCTTTCTCGGCGCTGTGCGCAGGACGGCGGCCACCTCGCGGAGCAGGCCGCTCTTGGTGGGCTTGGGCGGGCCGGGTGCCACGTCGAATCCGGCGGCGGCCACGGCGTTCAGGGCGGCGCGCCCGCCTCCCACGAAGCCCGCGAGCAGCATCCGGAGCCTGCCGTGCACGCTACCCACCAGGGGGGTGCCTTCATTCAGGAGGTGGCGTGCGCGTTCGGATTCGAAGGCGATCAGGGAGCGGACGGAGGCGTTCGCGACCGGGGCGCGCAGGTCGGCCTCGGCGACGTGGAAGCGGCGCATGTCCTGCGCGGGGAGGTAGATCCGGTCCCGGCCCAGGTCTTCGGTGACGTCCTGGAGGTGCTCGGCGATCTGCAGGGCGGTGCAGATCGCATCGGAGTGGCGCACGCGTTCGGGCGTGCTGGTTCCGGTGAGGGAGAGCACGAGGCGGCCGACCGGGTTGGCGGAGAGTTCGCAGTAGGCGAGCAGGTCGTCGTACGTCTCGTAGCGCGAGACCCGCTGGTCCTGCCGGTTGGCTTCGATGAGCCCGAGGAAGGGGTCGGGGGTGAGCGCGTGGGCGCGCACGACGGGCCGCAGGGCCTGGAGCAGCGGGTGGCGCGGGCCCCCGGCGGTGGCGCCGAAGACCCGGTGGAGGTCCGCTTCGAGGGCGTCCAGCATGGCGAGCCGGTCGTCGCTCTGCCCTGGGTCGAGGCCCAGGAGCACGGCGTCGTGGCCGCCGGGGGCGAGGTCGCCGTCGCCGATGTCGTCGACCAGACGGGCGTACCCGTAGACCGCCATGAGGCCGTCGCGCCAGGCCCGCGGCAGGAAGGCGGGGGCGACGGGGAAGTTCTCCGCGGCGGCCTTGCGGAGGGTGGCGCGCGCGGGGTCGGCCTCGGTCCGGGGACGGATGCGCTGCCCCGGGGTCACCGCCCGCCGCCCGGGGCGGGGACGGCACAAACACCTGGGGGCCGGAGAATTCCCGTAGCCATTGCCGTCACGTCTCCCGTTCTACACTGCCGACCCAATACATCCTATTTCGGACACGCCGCCGGACTTTACCCGGGGTGCGCCGGGCCGTTCATCTACGGCTAATACAGGCCGCATACCGCGATTCAGGACCGCCCCAGCTTACGTTGTACAACAGTGCCGGGGCCTATCGGGTATTCGCCCCATTACGAGATGTCACAGCCGGGGAAATATCACCACCCCGCGTCCCGTCCCCGGCGGGTGTGCCGAGGAGGTCCCGGGCGGGCCGCGAGCCCGCCGCGACACGCCGAAGGCCCCGGCCGCACAGGACGGCGGGGCCTTCGGCGTGTCGCTCGGCGGATCCGCCCTAGCGCCCGGTTTCCTTCTCGTAGGCGGAGACGACCTCTTCGGTCGGTCCGTCCATGAGCAGTTCGCCCCGCTCCAGCCACAGGACCCGGTCGCAGGTGTCGCGGATCGACTTGTTGCTGTGGCTGACGAGGAAGACCGTACCGGCTTCCTTGCGCAGTTCGCGGATGCGCTCCTCGGAGCGGATCTGGAACTTCCGGTCACCGGTGGCGAGGGCCTCGTCGATCATCAGGACGTCGTGGTCCTTGGCCGCGGCGATGGAGAAACGCAGCCGGGCCGCCATACCGGAGGAGTACGTCCGCATCGGAAGGGAGATGAAGTCGCCCTTTTCGTTGATGCCGGAGAAGTCCACGATCCCCGCGTAGCGCTCCTTGATCTCCTCGCGGGACATGCCCATCGCGAGGCCGCCGAGCATCACGTTGCGCTCGCCGGTCAGATCGTTCATCAGCGCCGCGTTCACGCCGAGCAGCGAGGGCTGCCCGTCGGTGTAGACCTTGCCCGACTCGCAGGGCAGCAGCCCGGCGATGGCCCGCAGCAGGGTGGACTTGCCGGAGCCGTTGGAGCCGATCAGGCCGATGGCCTCGCCGCGGTACGCGGTGAAGGACACGCCGCGGACGGCGTGCACCTTGCGCACCCCGGGCGTGTCGCCCTTGTTCTTGCGGCGGCGGATTATCTTGCTGAGGGCCGCGGTCGCGCTGCCCTTGCCCCCGCCGCCGGTGTTGACGCGGTAGACGATGTGCACGTCGTCCGCGATGACGGTGGGGACCTGCCCCACGGTGGTGTCAGCCACGGCCGTAACGCTCCTCGGACTTCCAGAAGTACACGAAACCGAGTCCGCCGACGACGACCGCCCAGCCGAGGGCGAAGCCCCACACGTGCGGCGGCAGCTTGGCGGCGCTGTAGTTGTCGATCATGGCGTACCGGATCAGGTCCATGTAGATGGCCGCCGGGTTCCACTGCAGGACGTCCGAGATCCAGTGGGGCTTGCTCTTGAGGAACGTCTCGATGGAGAACATCACCCCGGACGTGTACATCCACGTGCGCAGCAGGAACGGCATCAGCTGCGCGAGGTCGGGGGTCTTGGCACCCATCCGCGCGAAGACCAGTGCCAGTCCGGTGTTGAAGACGAACTGGAGGACCAGCGCGGGCACCACCAGCAGCCACGACAGCCGGGGGTAGTTGCCGAACCCGATGGTGATCACGACGACCACGATCATCGAGTACAGCAGCTGCTGGAGCTGCTGCAGCGAGAACGAGATCGGCAGCGAGGCCCGTGGGAAGTGCAGGGCGCGGACCAGGCCGAGGTTGCCGGAGATCGCCCGGACACCGGCCATCACCGAGCTCTGGGTGAAGGTGAAGACGAAGATCCCGATGACCAGGAAGGGGATGTACTCCTTCAGGGTCATGCCCTTGGAGGCGCCGAGGATCACGCCGAAGATCAGCAGGTAGACGGCCGCGTTCAGCAGGGGGGTCGCCACCTGCCAGATCTGGCCGAGCTTCGCCTGGCTGTACTGGGCCATCAGCTTGGCCTGGGAGAAGGCCATGATGAAGTGGCGACGTCCCCAGAGCTGCCGGACGTACTCGCCGAGCCCGGGCCGGGCACCGCTCACGGACAGGCCGTACTTCTTGGCCAGCTCCGCGGCCGTGAGACCTTCGTCGGCTGACGGCGGCCTGCTCGTGGCGAGGGCGCCGTCGTGGGTTGTGTCACTCACAAGTTGAAACTTTCGTCTTCAAGATGCGGCAGGGGGGCGTCGGGCCGGGGCGCCGAGTGCCGGGGGTAGGCACCCATGCTCCCAGATCCGGCGTGGTCGTCGAGGGACGGGTGACCGGCGCCATCAGATGACGGGTGGACGGCCGAGCCTGGTCAGGCGCCATACGGTCCGCCACTTCATGGGGCGGCGGGGTCCGCACGGTGTGACCCAGCCCTCCTTGAACCCGCCGAACCAGGCCTTCAGCGCGCTCGCCGAGGGACGGCGCGCCAGCGTCAGCAGCAGCCAGACGCCGACGTATACGGGAACGAGCGGGGCGGGCAGATTGCGCCGGGCCAGCCAGACCCGGTTGCGGGCCACCATCCGGTGGTAGACCGCGTGCCGGGACGGGGCGGTCTTCGGGTGCAGCAGCACCATGTCGGCGCGGTAGTCGATCAGCCAGCCCGCGTCGAGCGCGCGCCAGGCCAGGTCGGTCTCTTCGTGCGCGTAGAAGAACTCCCCGGGCAGCGCTCCGACCTGCTCGAACACCTTCGTCCGTACGGCGTTGGCGCCGCCGAGGAAGGTGGTCACGCGCGAGGACCGCATCGGGTCGGAGGCGCGCAGCCGGGGCACGTGCCGACGCTGGGTCTCGCCGCTCTCAGGATCGGTGATCCGGAAGCTGACGATCCCGAGCTCCGGGTCCTCGGCGAAGGCCCGGCGGCACAGCTGCGCGGTGTCGGTGCGCTCCAGCAGCCCGTCGTCGTCGAGGAAGAGCAGCGCGTCCACGTCGCGGCCTGCGGGGCCGAAGGCCTCGATGCCGACGTTGCGGCCGGCGGGGATGCCGACGTTCTCCGGCAGGTCGACGGTGCGGACCCCCGGGGGCAGCCCGGTCACCTTCACACCCTGGCCCACGACGACCACCTCGACGGGGTCGCCGTCCTGGCGGGCCACCGAGTCGATGAGCGCCTTCAGCTCGTCGGGCCGGTTGCCCATGGTGATGATCACGGCGCCCAGCCGCAGCGGCGCGCTCACTTGAGCCTGCTGGAGGCCAGGATCGACACCAGGTGCAGCACGGTCTGCAGGATCGCGATGCCCGCCAGCACGGCGACGCCGAGCCGGGAGAAGTACAGGTCGCCGCGGACCTGGTCCACGACGGCCAGCAGCAGGATGAGCAGCGAGGCCTCGATGCCGAGGACGAGGCGGTGGAACTTCAGCGCGGCGGCGGCCCGGCGGGCCAGCGCCATGCCGGACGAGCGCGGGGTGGCCGCCGCGTCCTTGACCACGGGCAGGCCGCCCTGGTGGCGGGCGACGCCGACCAGGTCGGTCTCGGCCTTGATCAGGATCGCGCCGAGCGCCGCGAGGGTGCCGAGGAAGGCCCACAGCCAGTCGATCCGGCCGCCGCCCCACAGGTCGGCGGCGCGCAGGCCGAAGCCGACGAGGACCGCCGCGTCGCACAGGTAGGCGCCGACGCGGTCCAGGTACACCCCGGAGAGCGAGAACTGCTTCTTCCAGCGGGCGACCTCGCCGTCGACGCAGTCGAGCAGGAGGTAGCCCTGGACCATGACCACGCCGAGGACGGCGCCCCAGATGCCCGGCACCAGCAGGGCCGGGAGGGCGAGGACGCCGGAGAGGGTCATCACGTAGGTCAGCTGGTTCGGCGTGACCTTGGTGGTGACCAGGAGGCGGGTGATGCGCAGGGAGATCTCGCGCATGTAGAGGCGCCCGCCCCAGTGCTCGCCGCTGACCCGGTCCTTGACGCCCGCCGGGTGAACGACGGGCCGGAGTTCAGCTACGGATGGTCTCTGCATAGTCGGAGTAAGCGTCCCTGATCTCGGCGGCGGACAGGTTGAGGTGCTCCAGGATGGTGAAGCGTCCCGGGCGGGTCTGGGGTGCGTACTCGACGGCCGCGACGAACTCGTCCACGCTGAACCCGATCTCCTCGGGCAGCACGGGCAGGCCGTGGCGGCGCAGCACCTGGGCGATCAGCCCGGACTGCTCGGCCGCCCCGCGCAGGTGCATCGCGAAGGCCGCACCGATGCCGACCTGCTCGCCGTGGAGCGCGGAGCGCCCCGGGTAGAGCAGGTCGAAGGCGTGGCTGATCTCGTGGCAGGCGCCGGAGGACGGGCGGGTGTCCCCGCTGATCGCCATGGCGATGCCGGACAGCACGAGGGACTCGGAGAAGACGGTGAGGAACGCGTCGTCGCCGCAGTCACCGGGGTGACGCAGCACGGCCTCGCCCGCCGTCCGGGCCATCGCGGCGGCCAGGCCGTCGACCGGCTCGTCGTTGAGGCGGTGCGAGAGCTCCCAGTCGGCGATCGCCGAGATGTTGGAGATCACGTCACCGATGCCGGCGCGGACGAAGCGCACCGGGGCTTCCTTGATCACGTCGAGGTCGATGACCATCGCGATCGGCATGGGGACCCCGTAGGAACCCCGGCCGTTGTCGTTGTCCAGGATGGACACCGGCGAGCAGATGCCGTCGTGCGAGAGGTTCGTGGCGACGGACACCATGGGCAGGCCGACCCGCGCCGCGGCGTACTTCGCCACGTCGATGATCTTGCCGCCGCCCAGTCCCACGACGGCGTCGTAGCGGCGGCCCTTTATGTCGTCGGCCAGCTTGACCGCGGAATCCAGGGTGCCGTCGACGACCGGGTACCAGTCGGCGTGCGGCAGGACGGGCTCCAGCTTGGCGCGCAGCACCTGGCCGGAGCCCCCGCTGATCGCGATCGCCAGCTTGCCCGACGCCGAGATCCGCTGGTCGGCCAGGAGGCCGGCCAGGTCGTCCATGGCGCCGCGGCTGATGTCGACGACGACCGGCGAGGGGATGAGCCGTGTCAGTACAGGCATGCGATCGTCCGGCCCTTGGCGAGGTCGTCGTGGTTGTCGATCTCGACCCACTTGACGTCACCGATGGGGGCCACGTCGATCGTGAAACCGTCGTCGACGAGCTGCTGGTAGCCGTCCTCGTAGTAGAGGTCGGGGTCGCGCTCGAAGGTGGTCTTCAGCGCCTCGGCCAGCGCCTCGGCGGCCTCCGGCTCGATCAGGGTGACGCCGATGTACTCACCGGTCGCGGTGGCCGGGTCCATCAGCTTGGTGATCCGCCGGACGCCCTTCTCACCGTCGGTGATGACCTTCATCTCCTCGTCGGCCAGGTGCTTGACCGTGTCGAGGGCGAGGATGATCTTCTGGCCCTGGCCGCGCGCGGCGAGCAGGGTCTTCTCGACGGAGACCGGGTGCACGGTGTCGCCGTTGGCGAGGATGACGCCCTGCTTCAGGACCTCACGGGCGCACCAGAGGGAGTAGGCGTTGTTCCACTCCTCGGCCTTGTCGTTGTCGATCAGCGTGATCTTGACGCCGTACTTGGCCTCCAGGGCCTCGCGGCGCGCGTAGACGGCTTCCTTGCGGTAGCCGACGACGATGGCGACCTCGGTGAGGCCGACCTCCGCGAAGTTGCCGAGGGTGAGGTCGAGGACGGTGATGCTCTCCTCGTCGCCTTCGGGGCCGACGGGCACGAGGGCCTTGGGAAGGGTGTCGGTGTAGGGACGCAGGCGGCGTCCGGCACCGGCCGCGAGGACAAGGCCGATCATGCTGGTTCTCCTTCGTCATGTACGGCGGGTGCTCCCGAGGAGACCCAGAACCGGATGCTCTCCACGAGCACCACGAGTGCCACGAACACGGCCAGGGCCGTGAGCGCGACGGGGAAGTCCGTGGCGCGCTCCGCCAGGACGGCGGCCAGGACCGTGGTCAGCAGGACCCGGCCCTCGTGGCCGCCCGTCGTCCGCACCAGCCAGTGCGGGGGCGCGCCGGTGCCGCCGCGGATGCGGTACACCGTGTCGTAGTGATGGTAGGCGACCGCCGCGACCAGTCCGAATGCCGCCGGAAGGGCTCCGGGGACGTCCGCCTTGGCCGCCAGGATCAGGACCGTCGTGTATTCGGCGGCCCGGAAGACGGGCGGCACGAGCCAGTCGAGGGCGCCCTTGAGCGGGCGCGCGACGGCCAGTGCGGCCAGTACGGCGTAGAAGACGGCGGCGATGACGACCTGACGGGCGCCGAAGGCCGAGACCCGGGCGGTCCACACCAGGGCGACCGATCCGACGACCGCGGCGGCGATCCCCGCGCCCGGGGCCACCCGGCCCGCCGCCCGCTTCACCAGCTCGGCGAGCGGACCGGAGTCGGCGAGGTCGGCGAGGGCCTGGGCGGCCCGGTCGGTCCGCCGCGCCTTGCGGGTCAGCGACCGCAGCACCCGTCCGGCGGTGGTGTAGAGCGCGCCGAAGGCGCAGCCGACGAGCAGGGCGTAGAAGACGACACGGGGGGTGGTGACGGCGGTCAGGACCGCGATCATCGCCCAGCGCTCACCGATCGGCAGGATGATCATCCGACGGACCCAGACCGTCCAGCCGACGCTGTCGAGCCTGCCGGACAGCGCGGCGGTGGGGCTCGTATTGGCCGTCGCGTCGTGATTGGCCTCGTTGAAGGCGAAGTCCACGACGTGGCGGCAGGTCATGAGGATCATGGAGCCGAGCGCGAGGGCCCAGACGTCGTCCCCGTTCCTGGCGGCGCCGAGCGCGAGGCCCGCGTAGAAGGAGTACTCCTTCGCGCGGTCGAAGGTGGCGTCGAGCCAGGCGCCCATCGTCGAGTACTGGAGCGAGTAGCGGGCGAGCTGCCCGTCGGTGCAGTCCAGTACGAAGGAGACGAGGAGCAGCACGCCCGCGGCCACGTAGCCCCAGCGGTCGCCGGTCGCCGCGCAGCCCGCCGCGATCAGCGCGGTGATCAGGGAGGCGGTGGTGACCTGGTTCGGGGTCAGGCCCCGGCGCGCGCACCAGCGGGCGATGTAGCGCGAGTACGGGCTGATGAAGAAGGTGGTGAAGAACCCGTCGCGGGACTTCACGGCGGTGCGCAGCCGGACGGCCTCGTCGTCGACGGCGGCCACGGCGGCCACGGCCGACCGCCGCGCCTCGTCCGTGGCGGGGACCGCCGCGACGAGGCTGCCCAGGTCGGGCTGGTGGACGGGGGTGCCGGCGGCCTCGACGGCCGCGGCGAGGCGGTCGGCGTAGGGGGCGGAGCCCGCTCCCCCGTCCTCGGCCGCGACGGCCCGGGTGAGGGCGGCGCGGCCGGCGGGCTGGACCGCGAGCGCGCCCGGCACCGCGCAGGCGTCGAAGCGCGGGTCGGTCAGGGCGAGGCGCAGGGCGTGCAGGTGCCCGACGAATTCACTGTCGACGATCGCGACGCGCTGGTCCGCGGGTACGGCGGCCAGCGCGGCGGTGGTGTGTGCCGGACCGGCCACGGGCTCGACGTCGAAGCCGAGTGACCTCAGCTCGTCCGCGAGCGCTGAGCCGGGGACCGGCGGGCCGGTGAGGATGGCGGTCGGCAGACGAACTCACTCCTTGCGACGTACACACGGGACGGCCGCCACGTGGGGCGGCGGCACGTCGGCAGAGGCTATCGGATGAATGGAAGCGGGGGTTCACCACCCGTTCACGGCCCGACAATCCGATGATTGCCGGGCTCACGGGCCCGTTCGGATCATCATTGACGATCGTGCCACGCACGCCAAACCGCCCGGATGCCAGGGTATTCGCCAGCACGTGCGCATACCCTTCCAGCACCTTCTGGCGCCTTCTCCAGCCATAAGGCACGATCTGTGCGGAAAGGGTGGGATCGATGACCGCCACCCCCGCCGCGACGCGCCGGCCCGCCCGGCCCGAGGTCCCCGCCGACGCGGCCGCCGTGCGCGCCGTCAACCTGGCGGCCTTCGGCACCCCTCTCGAGGCGGACCTCGTGGACGCGCTGCGCGCGCACGCCTCCTGGCTGCCCGGCCTGTCGTACGTCACCGAGGCGCCGGACGGCGCCAGGGCGGCTCCAGTGCCGGACGATTCCGTGCCTGTACCTATGGGCACGATCACGTATCCGGCTCCCTTCGGCGTCTGACCGTCGCACCGGGCGGCGTACCCGCCCCCGGCGGTCCCGCCGCATACCACGTGGCGGGGGACGGCCCGGCGCAGATCACCGAAGTGGGGACAAGCCGCATTTGTGCGGCAGACTGAACGCCGAAGTCCGAAGCGAAGGATGGGTATGCCGACCACACCAGCCACCGCCGCGAACAGCGCGTCCACCGGCACCGGCACTCAAGAACCGATCATGCTCGAACTGGTCGACGAGTCCGGTCATACCATCGGCACCGCTGAGAAGCTCTCCGCACATCAGGCGCCCGGCCTGCTGCACCGGGCCTTTTCCGTGTTCCTCTTCGACGAGCAGGGCCGCCTGCTCCTCCAGCAGCGGGCGCTGGGCAAGTACCACTCCCCCGGCGTCTGGTCGAACACCTGCTGCGGGCACCCCTACCCCGGGGAGTCCCCGTTCGCCGCGGCCGCCCGGCGCACCCACGAGGAGCTGGGCCTCTCGCCCTCGCTGCTCGCGGAGGCGGGGACCGTGCGCTACAACCATCCGGACCCCGCGTCGGGGCTGGTCGAGCAGGAGTACAACCACCTGTTCGTGGGACTCGCGCAGGCGCGGCTGCGGCCGGACCCGGAAGAGGTCGGCGACACCGCCTTCGTGACGGCCGACGAGCTGGTGAAGCGCCACGCCGAGGCGCCGTTCTCGGCCTGGTTCATGACCGTACTGGACGCCGCGCGGCCGGCGATCCGCGAGCTGACGGGCGAAGCCGCGGGCTGGTAGCCCACGCCGCACCCCCCGCCGCGGGACGACGACCGTACGCCGGTCAGCCCGCGGCGGTGAGCGGCAGGGCGGCCCAGATGACCTTGCCGCCGGTCGAGGTGTGCTCGACGTCGCAGACCCCGCCGGCCTCCCGGGTGGTCTCGCGGACGAGCAGCAGGCCACGGCCGCCGGTCTGGCCGAAATCCGCCTCCAGCGCCTTGGGGCGGTAGGGATGGTTGTCCTCGACGGCCACCCGCACCCATGCGCGGCCGATCGCGACCTCGACGGCCACCTCCGGCGAGAGCAGCGCCGCGTGCCGCACCGAGTTCGTGACCAGCTCGGAGACGATCAGCAGCAGCGAGTAGACCAGGTCCCGATCGGCCGGTACGCCTTGGCGGCCGAGCAGGTCGCGGACCGCCCGCCGCGCCTGCGGAACGGATTCTTCTTTCGAGGGCACGGTGAAGCGCCACACGCCTTCGTACGCGAGGGGACCGGCCGGGGCGTCCGGTCCGCTCCCCTCGGCTTGCGGGACACTCCCGCTGACGTCCATTTCCCGGCCCCCGTCTTCACGCTCGATCGTCTCCACGCGTCAAGAGTGGGGACCGGGCTGGTCCAGGCCGGACCTCTGACCATAAGTCAGCGCTATTACGGCACTTTTTGACCGGTGGCGTATGACGGAGTCAGTTGTTCGACTGTTCCTGATCTTCCATGGCACGCTTATCGGCCGCCTGGCGCGCGGCGGCCGCCGTGTCCGGGGCCGCCGTCCGCGCCCCCGTCCCCTCGTCGTCCCTGACCAGGCCCAGGATCCGGCGCGCGCTCAGGCCGAGCGCCACCAGACTCAGCCCGTCGAACAGCAGGGCGAGCGAGAAGAAGGTTCCGATCACGTACTGACTGCTGCCCGGCCAGCTCCACAGCACCAGCACGCCCAGCAGCACCCCGAAGGCACCCTGGACCAGGGTCAGGATGAAGTTGGAGCCCCGCACCACCAGCGCGCCCGCCAGCCGGAACACCCCGCCGGTCAGGAAGAGCAGCGCCGCGAACATGGTGAGCGCCTCGGCGCTCGCCTCGGGGCGGCGCAGGATCACGAAGCCGGCGGCGAGGTTGATGGCGGCGACGATGACGGCGAGCCAGAAGTAGTTGCTCTTGCGGGCCTGTACCGCCTGGACGAGGCCGACCAGGCCGCCGACCAGCAGCAGCCAGCCGAAGAGGAACATCGAGGTCAGCGTCGCGACCCCGGTGTAGATGAGCCCGACCAGCCCGGCCACGACGAGGATCACACCGAGCAGGGCCAGCAGGCCGAAGCCGCGGCTCAGCTTCTCCTTGCCCTGCTTCGTCCGACCGTTCTCGTCGATACGGCGTGTGCGGTCTGCGGCCATGGACGCGCCTCCTCATCGGCACCCCCCGGTCCCCCGGACTCCCTTGATCATAGGTTCGGCCGGCCGGGATAGCATCCGGCGCATGGACGCGCAGCTACTGCACACCGTCGCGGACGGGGTCGCCACGGTCGTCATCTCGCACCCCGCCAAGCGCAACGCCATGACCGCGGCGATGTGGCGGCGGCTCCCGGAGCTGCTGGAGGCCCTCGCGGCCGATCCGGGGGTCCGGGCGCTGGTGCTGACCGGGGCCGGTCCCACCTTCTGCGCCGGGGCCGACATCTCCTCGCTGCGGGAGCCGCCGCGGGGGCCGGAGCCGGACGCCGGGGGCGGCGCGGCGCCCGAGGACGGTCCGCAGACCCTGGCCGTGCGGGCCGAGGAGGCGCTCGCCGCCTTTCCCAAGCCGACCCTGGCCGCGATCCGCGGGTTCTGCGTGGGCGGCGGCAGCCAGCTCGCCGCCGCCTGCGATCTGCGGTTCGCGGAGGAGGGCGCGTCCTTCGGGGTGACCCCGGCCAAGCTGGGCATCGTCTACCCCGCCTCCTCGACCCGGCGCCTGGCCGCCCTGGTGGGCCCGGCGACGGCCAAGTACCTCCTGTTCTCCGGCGAGCTGATCGACGCGGAGCGGGCGCTGCGGACCGGACTGCTGGACGAGCTGTTGCCCGCGGGCCGGCTGGACAAGCGGGTCGCCGATTTCACGGCGATCCTGGCGGCCCGCTCGCAGCTCACCCAGGCCGCGGCTAAGGAGTTCGCGGACGGTCGGACGGACCGCGACGGCCACTGGGCGGAGCAGGCGCGCGGCAGCGGCGACACCGCCGAGGGGGTCGCCGCCTTCCTGGAACGCCGCACGCCCTCCTTCACCTGGACGGCGGGCGGACCTACTTCATGACGAAGCGGCTCTTCTCGCGCCACTCCGCCACCACGTCGGCGGGCGCCTTCTCCGGCGAGCCCGCGTCGTAGGGCGGCTGCGGGTCGTACTCGGTGAGCAGCTGGACCGACTGGGCCAGCCGGTCGCCGCCGATCCGGCCGAGCAGGGTCAGGCCCATGTCGATGCCGGAGGAGACCCCGGCCGCGGTCACGTACTTGCCGTCGATGACGACCCGCTCCCCGGTGGGCTCCACCCCGTACGCCGGGAGCTGGTCCAGGGCCAGCCAGTGGCTGGTCGCGCGGCGGCCCCGGAGCAGCCCGGCGGCCGCCAGCAGCAGGGACCCGGTGCACACCGAGGTGGTCCACCGGGTGCCGGCGTCGGCCGTGCGCAGCCAGTCCAGCAGCACCTCGTTCTCCATCTGGGCGCTCTGCCCCGGGCCACCGGGGACCAGCAGGATGTCCGGGCCCGGCACATCGGCCAGGGACCGGTCGGCGACGAGCGAGAGCTGACCGGAGTCGTTGCGGACGGGCCCCGGGGTCTCCGCGACGAAGACCGTCTCGGCGCCGGGCAGGCGGCCGAGGGTGTCGAAGGGGCCGATGGCATCGAGGGCGGTGAAACGGTCGAAGAGCAGGATGGCGATCTGCATGCGGTGTCCTTCCGTGAACGGATCGTGCCGGTCGGGGTCGGTGGGGGGCCCGGGCGGTAGGTGGGCCGGGCGGTAGGTGGGCCGGGCGATATGGGGGCCGGGGGCTCAGCGGGCGCCGAAGCGGCGCCGGTATTCGAGCGGCGGCTGACCGAGGGTCTTGACGAAGGCGCGCCGCAGCGCCTCCGGGGTGCCGTACCCGCAGGCCTTGGCGATCTGCGCGACGCCGTCGGAGGAGTCCTCCAGCAGCCGCCGGGCGTGCTCGACCCGCACCCGCTCGACGTAGCGGCCGGGGGTGGTGCCGGTCTCGGCGTGGAAGGCGCGGGCGAAGTGGCGCGGCGAGAGGCGGGCGCGGGCGGCGAGCGCCTCGACGGTCAGCTCCGCGCCGGGGTGTTCGGTGATCCAGTGCTGCACCTCGCGCAGCGGCTCGCGCTGCGCGCTCTGGGCCGAGAGCAGCGCGCTGAACTGGGCCTGGTTGCCGGGCCTGCGCAGGTAGACCACCAGGTGGCGGGCGATGTCCAGGGCGAGGGCCCGGCCGTGGTCCTCCTCCACCAGGGCCAGCGCGAGGTCGATCCCGGCGGTGACCCCGGCGGAGGTGGCCACGTACCCGTCCCGGACGTAGATCGGCTCGGACTCCACCCGCACCTTCGGGTAGTCCCGGGCCATCCGCTCGCAGGCGTTCCAGTGGCTGGTGGCGCGCCGTCCGTCCAGCAGGCCCGCCTCCGCGAGCAGCAGCGCGCCCGTGCAGACGGCGACGAGCCGGCCCGGGTCCGCGCCGTGGGTGCGCAGCCAGTCGGTGAGCCGTGGCTCGAAGTCCCCCCGGTAGCGGCCGCCCGGCACCACCAGCGTGGTTCCCGGACCCGGCGCCGCGCTCTCCAGCGGCCCGTCCGGGACCAGGGTCAGCCCGCTGCCGGTGCGGACGGGCGCGCCGCCCGGGGACGCCGTACGGATGCGATAGCCCTCGCGGCCGGGGAAGCGGCCCACGCCCGCGAAGACCTCGACCGGGCCGGTGACGTCCAGGCTCTGGACGCCGTCGTAGAGGAGGACGAGCACGTCGCGCCGGGGTTCGGAGGGCATGGATCCATCGTCTTGCGCGCCCGCGGTGGCCGCAATGCCGGGCTCCCCACCTTTCCTGCCATGACCCGTTCGGGCGGGCCGGGAGCGGCCGATAGGATCGACGGATCATGACTGCAACCCTCGTCGCCAAGGAACTCGCCGCCGGGCACGGCGCGCGCTCGCTCTTCACCGGTCTCGACCTCGTCGTCGCCCCCGGTGACGTCATCGGCCTCGTCGGCGTGAACGGCGCCGGGAAGTCGACGCTCCTGCGCATGCTCGCCGGGCTCGACACCCCGGAGACCGGTGAGCTGCGGCTCTCCCCGCCCACCGCGACCATCGGCCACCTGCCGCAGGAGCCGGAGCGCCGCCCCGGCGAGTCGATCCGCGCGTTCCTGGCCCGCCGGACCGGTGTGGCGGCCGCGCAGACGGCGCTGGACGAGGCCACGCAGGGTCTGGTGGACGGCGTCGCGGGCGCGGACGACGCGTACGCGACCGCCCTGGACCGCTGGCTGGACCTCGGCGGGGCGGACCTGGACGAGCGGGCCGAGGAGGTCGCGGCCGACCTCGGGCTGTCCGTCGGCCTCGACCTGCCGATGACGGCGCTCTCCGGCGGCCAGGCCGCCCGTGCGGGTCTCGCCTCGCTGCTGCTGTCGCGCTACGACGTCTTCCTGCTCGACGAGCCGACCAACGACCTGGACCTCGAGGGCCTGGAGCGGCTGGAGGACTTCGTGAAGGGGCTGCGCGCGGGCACGGTGGTGATCAGCCACGACCGCGAGTTCCTGACCCGGACGGTCACCAAGGTCCTCGAACTCGACCTGGCACAGCAGCAGGTCAACCTCTACGGCGGCGGGTACGACGCCTACCTGGAGGAGCGCGAGCGGGCCCGGACGCACGCCCGCGAGGAGTTCGACGAGTACGCCGACAAGCGCTCGGCGCTCGAGGGGCGCGCGCAGATGCAGCGCGGCTGGATGGACAAGGGCGTCAAGAACGCGCGGCGCAAGGCCACCGACAACGACAAGATCGGCAAGAAGTTCCGCAGCGAGGCCAGCGAGAAGCAGGCCTCGAAGGCGCGGCAGACGCAGCGCGCCATCGAGCGTCTCGAGGTCGTCGACGAGCCGCGCAAGGAGTGGGAGCTGCGCATGGAGATCGCGGCGGCGCCGCGCTCCGGCTCGGTGGTCGCGACCCTGCGCGAAGCGACCGTGACGCGCGGGGACTTCACCTTCGGCCCGGCCAGCTTCCAGCTGGACTGGGCGGACCGGGTGGCGATCACCGGGGCCAACGGCGCCGGGAAGTCCACGCTGCTCGCGGTGCTGCTGGGGCGGCTGGCGCCGGACTCCGGTTCCGCCACGCTCGGTTCGGGCGTGCTGGTGGGTGAGGTGGACCAGGCGCGCGGGCTGTTCCTCGGGGAGGAGCCGCTGCTGGAGGCTTTCTGTGCGGCGGTGCCCGACACCGAGCCGGCGGAGGTCCGTACCCTGCTGGCGAAGTTCGGGCTGAAGGCGGCGCACGTCACGCGTCCGGCGGCCACGCTGTCGCCGGGCGAGCGGACGCGGGCGGCGCTGGCCCTGCTGCAGGGGCGCGGGGTGAACCTCCTGGTGCTGGACGAGCCCACGAACCACCTCGACCTGCCGGCGATCGAGCAGCTGGAGTCCGCGCTGGAGGCGTACGAGGGCACGCTGCTGCTGGTCACGCACGACCGCCGGATGCTGGACGCGATCCACGTCACCCGTCGCCTGCGCGTGGCCGACGGCACCGTCACGGAGGCGTAGCCCCCGCGGCCACCCCCCGGCCCCGGCGACCGTGCCCCGGCCGTGGCCGGCTTCGCCTCCGGCGGCGCCTCAATCGCCGGCGAGGCTGTTGTTGCCCCGCGATGCCGGGAACGCCGGCGGGGCTGGGTTTGCCGCCGGTACACCGCTGCCGCGGTGTGCCTCCGGCGGCGCCTCAAACGCCGGCGAGGCTGTCTTCGGCCGCCCCGCGCCGATGCTTGAGCCACAGCCCCACCGGAGGCGAAACCACCCCCCGGACACGACCCCGGCACCATTCAGCCCCGCCGACGATTGAGGCGCCGCCGGAGGCGAGGTCGGCACCGGCGATGATCCGGGCACCGCCCAGCCCACCCCCAGCCTCGCCGGCGATTGAGGCGCCGCCAGAGGCAACACCGGCCCCGGCGACCATCCGAGCAGCGCCCGCCACCCTCAGCCCCGCCGGCGATTGAGGCGCCGCCGGAGGCAACACCGGCCCGGGCGACCATCCGAGCACCGCCCAGCCACCCCCAGCCCCGCCGGCGATTGAGGCGCCGCCAGAGGCGAGACCGGCCCGGGCGATGGCCCGGGCACCGCCCAGCCACCCTCAGCCCCGCCGGCGATTGAGGCGCCGCCGGAGGCGAGGTCGGCACCGGCGATGGTCCGGGCAGCGCCCAGCCCACCCCCAGCCTCGCCGGCGTTTGAGGCGCCGCCGGAGGCAACACCGGCCCGGGCGACCATCCGGGCAGCGCCCAGCCCACCTCAGCCCCGCCGGCGATTGAGGCGGAGCGGGGTGCGCTGGGCCTCTCGCTCGGTGGGGTCAGGGGGCGGGGGTCGGGGGGATGCGTTTGCGGGCCAGGCGGGTGGCGACCAGGGTGCGCGGGAGGTGGCGGACAACCTGGGCGTAGGCCTTGTAGTGGCGCCCGGTGATGCTCAGCGGCCGCCGCCGCGCAAGGTCCCGCAACGCCTGCGCCACCACGGCCTGCGGCTCCAGCCAGACCGCGTCGGACAGCTTGCTGACGTCCATGCCCGCCCGCTCCTGGAACTCGGTCCGGGTGAAACCCGGAACCACCGCCAGGACCCGGACCCCGTACGGCGCCAGATCCACCCGCAGCGATTCACTGAAGGCCGTGATCCACGCCTTGGCCGCGCCATAGGTACCGGTCGGCAGCAGCCCGGCGACGGACGACACGTTCAGCACGGCCCCGCGCCGCCGCTCCCGCAGCCCCGGAACCACCGCGTGGGTCAGCCGCAGCGGCACCTTGACCAGCAGGTCGAGCATCCGCTCCTCGTCCTCGACCGGGCTGTACGGGAAGGGCGCCGGCAGCCCGAAGCCCGCGTTGTTGACCAGGACGTCCACCGGCCGGGCGGTGTCGGCGAGCCGCTCCACGACGGTGGCGCACTGCGCCGGGTCGAGCAGGTCGGCGGCCAGCACCTCGGCGGCCGCGCCGAAGTCCCGGCGCAGCTCCTCCGCGAGGGCGTCGAGCCGGTCCTTGTCCCGGGCGACCAGGACCAGGTCGCAGCCCTTGGCCGCGAAGCCGCGGGCGAAGGCGGCGCCGAGCCCGGCGCTGGCCCCGGTGATCAGAACGGTGGTGGTTCGGTTGCTCACGTGCGGGTCACTTTCCGGCGGGTTCGGGGAGTTCGGGTTCGGGGGTGAAGGTCCGCGTCGCGGCGGAGACGTAGGCCTGGGCGACCTCGACGAGGAAGCTCTTCTCGTCCTCCAGGTCGCTGCCCTCGACGGTGCCCGTGGGCCCGTGGACCGAGGAGGGTACGTACAGCGGCTCGGCCCCGTCCTGCGGCTGCCCGGCCACCCCGTCGAGCTTGGCCTGGCGGGCCTCCTTGAGTACGCAGGCCAGCGCGGCCGCCCCGTGCCGCGGGGCGGGCACCCCGGCGCCCGTGACGTGGCTGCGGGCCAGCTCCGGGACGCCCGGAGCGACGTACTCGTTCAGGATCAGGATCGCGTCGCGGGTCTCGATGACCTTGCGGTAGACCAGCAGGTCCCGCGGGACCGGCGGCCACAGCAGCTCCACCACCCGCCCGGCGCGCGGCTTCGTCAGCGCCACGTGCGGCACCGCCTCGACCAGGTCGCGCCACAGCGGCCACAGCCGCCAGGCGGTGCCGATGTCCGAGGCGGACCGGCGCAGCCCGAACAACACCGGCACGAGCAGGGCGACGGCGCGCAGCAGACCGTGCAGGTTCATCAGCAGCGCCAGCCACGGCAGGGCGGCGGTGCTGCCGAACAGCAGTTTCAGCAGGTAGATGAACCAGAAGACCCCGGCGAGCGCGGTGCCGAGGCCGAACAGCCGCAGCCCGGCGGCCAGGCCCCGGCTCTCGGTGCGCAGGCTGTAGAGCCAGCACACGTACACGCAGGCGGTGTTGGCGGACAGGTGCGCCGCGATGAGCACGAGCCAGTAGGCGAGGGAGGGCGAGGGGTCGCCGTGCGGCGGGATCATGTGGGTGCCGTGGTCGGGGGCGGCGAAATCGAGCAGGACCAGCGCCGTCAGCAGGATCACGGTGGTGACGGAGGCGGTCTGCCGGAGCCTGCGCCCCTCGGTGGTGGCCGCGGCCACGAAGTAGAGAACGGCGCCCGCGGAGAAGACCCCGATGAGGTTGCGGATCAGCCCGACGGTGTGCGAGTACGCGGGGTCGCGCATCGCGTACGTGACCACCTCGGGCAGGTTCAGCGTCATCGCGGCGGCCGCCGTGGCGACGGCGAGCAGCAGTCCGCGCTGCTGCGGGGAGCGGATGGCGGCCGGGGAGCGCAGCAGGACCGCGAGCCACAGGCACACCACGCTGGGCGTGGCCAGGGAGTCGCCGAAGGCGGCTATCGCGTCGGCCGCGAGGTACTGACCGTCAGCCGCCATGCTGCACCCGCCGGTATCCCATGGCGGACTCCAGGCGCGCCAGGGTGCCCGTGGTCTCCTCGACCGGGGGCAGTCCCGCGCTCGTCCGGATCAGACTGGCCAGCATCTCGGCCTCCTGCTCCTGGCGGGTGGTGTAGTTGGTGCGTCCGAGGATGACCGGAGCCGCGGCGCCGCTCTCCTCCCCCTCCAGCGAGTTGTGGCCGAAGAGGATGTGGCCCAGCTCGTGCAGGACGATGTGCTCGCGGTGCAGCGGGGAGGTCTGGGCCTCGTAGAAGACGTAGTCGACGCTCGTGGTGCCCACCCACAGGCCGCACACGCCGGATTCGGCGGCTTCCTTGGGGAGCGGGTGCAGCCGGATGGGCCGTCCCCGCTGCTCGGCGATCCGCCCGCACAGGGCGTCGAGGGAAAACGGATGCGGCAAGTCCAAACGGCCGAGAATCGTCTCGCACCGTTTGCGCAGGCTGAGTTGCCGGTATGGCATGTGCTCCCTCTTCGGACCCTTTCCCGGGCAGCGTTGGTAGGCAGGGGCTGATGTGGGCATGACGTCCCGAGGGGGGTCAGGGATGCCCGTGCGCCGATTGACGAACGGGCGTTCCCACATGCCTACAGATCCGGTGCGGGAGTTGGCAAGGTACGCCCCCGGGCAGGGAAGCTATTCGGCCACTTCTGCCTGCCCGGGGCCCCGACCTGCGGATCAGCCCCCGGCGCCGCCGGGGGTCGCCCGTCCTCAGCGCTTGCGGCGCTCCTGCGGACCCGTCAGACCGGCCCGGCGCAGGGCGTCGGCCATGGCGCTGTTGGCGGGCGCCGGAGCGCCCTTGCCCGCGCCCTGGCCGCCACCGGAGCCGCCCTTCGCACCGGACGCGCCCCGGCCGCCCCGCGCGCCGTTGCCTCCGTTGCCTCCGTTGCCTCCGTTGCCTCCGTTGCCGCCACTGCCCGCGTTGCCCCGGCCCTGACCCTGGCCCTGCGCCTGCCCCTGCGCCTGCCCCTGGCCCCCGCCCCGCTGCTGCGGCGGGCGTCCGCCGGAGCCGCGCTCCTGGCGGGGCCGCGGGGCGCCCGCCGTGCGGTCCGCCCCCTCCTCGTCCTCCAGCCGCAGGGTCAGCGAGATCCGTTTGCGCGGGATGTCCACGTCCATGACCTTCACCCGGACGATGTCGCCGGGCTTGACCACGTCCCGCGGATCCTTGACGAAGGTCTTCGACAGCGCCGAGACGTGCGCCAGGCCGTCCTGGTGGACGCCGATGTCGATGAACGCCCCGAAGGCCGCCACGTTGGTGACCACGCCCTCCAGGATCATCCCGGGCGCCAGGTCGCCGATCTTCTCCACGCCCTCCTTGAAGGTGGCCGTCTTGAAGGCGGGGCGCGGGTCGCGCCCCGGCTTCTCCAGCTCCCGCAGAATGTCCGAGACGGTCGGCAGGCCGAAGGCCTCGGTGACGAACTCCTCCGGGCGCAGGGAGCGCAGTACCGCGGTGTTGCCGATCAGCGCGGCGACCTCGCCGCCCGCCGTCTTGCCCATGGCCCGGACCACCGGGTAGGCCTCGGGGTGGACGCTGGAGGAGTCCAGCGGGTCCTCCCCGTCGCGGATCCGCAGGAAGCCCGCGCACTGCTCGTACGCCTTGGGGCCGAGCCGGGCCACGTCCTTGAGCGCCTTGCGGCTGCGGAAGGGGCCGTTGGCGTCGCGGTGGGCGACGATGTTCTCGGCGAGGCCGCCGCTGATGCCCGAGACCCGGGAGAGCAGCGGCGCGGAGGCGGTGTTGACGTCCACGCCGACGCCGTTCACGCAGTCCTCGACGACCGCGTCGAGGGAGCGCGAGAGCTTCACCTCGGAGAGGTCGTGCTGGTACTGCCCGACGCCGATCGACTTGGGGTCGATCTTGACGAGTTCGGCGAGCGGGTCCTGGAGCCGGCGGGCGATGGAGACGGCGCCGCGCAACGACACGTCCATGTTCGGGAGTTCCTGCGAGGCGAAGGCGGAGGCCGAGTACACGGAGGCGCCCGCCTCCGAGACCATCACCTTGGTCAGGTTCAGCTCGGGGTGGCGGGTGATGAGGTCGCCCGCGAGCTTGTCCGTCTCGCGCGAGGCGGTGCCGTTGCCGATGGCGACCAGGTCGACCGCGTGGGCCTTGGCGAGCCGGGCGAGCTTGGCCAGGGATTCGTCCCACTTGTTCGCGGGCACGTGCGGGTAGATCACGTCGGTGGCCACGACCTTGCCGGTGGCGTCCACGACGGCGACCTTCACGCCGGTGCGGAAGCCCGGGTCCAGGCCCAGGGTGGCGCGGGTCCCGGCGGGAGCGGCGAGCAGCAGGTCGCGCAGGTTCGATGCGAAGACGCGGACCGCCTCGTCCTCGGCGGCCTGGCGCAGCCGGGTGCGCAGGTCGAGGCCCAGGTGCACCTGGATCTTCGTGCGCCAGGCCCAGCGGACGGTGTCGGCGAGCCACTTGTCCCCGGGCCGGCCGCGATCGGCCACTCCGAAGCGGCGGGCGATCATGCCCTCGTACGTGGAGGGGCCGGGGGTC
The DNA here is from genome assembly GCF_040296485.1 of Streptomyces sp. NPDC002138. Classification (NCBI taxonomy): domain Bacteria; kingdom Bacillati; phylum Actinomycetota; class Actinomycetes; order Kitasatosporales; family Streptomycetaceae; genus Streptomyces; species Streptomyces sp. NPDC002138. Next base: position 85,212 of record NZ_JBEOXE010000014.1, read on the forward strand.
TCGCTCGGCTCCTCGGGCTCCAGCGTGAGGTCGAGGACGTCCTCCTTCTCGCCCCGCAGCATGGCGAGGACGCGGTGCGAGGGCAGCGCGGTGAGGGGCTCGGCGAAGTCGAAGTAGTCGGCGAACTTGGCGCCCGCCTCCTCCTTGCCGTCGCGGACCTTCGCGGCCATCCGGCCCCGGGTCCACATCCGCTCGCGCAGTTCGCCGATCAGGTCGGCGTCCTCGGCGAACCGCTCGGTGAGGATGGCGCGGGCGCCTTCGAGGGCGGCGGCCGCGTCGGCGACACCCTTGCCGGCGTCGACGAACGCGGCCGCCGCGGCGGCCGGTTCCACCGACGGGTCGGCGAGCAGACCCGCGGCGAGCGGCTCCAGGCCCGCCTCGCGGGCGATCTGCGCCTTGGTGCGGCGCTTGGGCTTGAAGGGCAGGTAGATGTCCTCCAGCCGGGCCTTGGTGTCGGCCGCGTTGATCATGGCCGTCAGCGCGTCGTCGAGCTTGCCCTGTTCCCGTACGGACTCCAGGATCGCGGCGCGGCGGTCCTCCAGTTCGCGCAGGTACCGCAGCCGCTCCTCCAGGGTGCGCAGCTGGGTGTCGTCGAGCAGCTCGGTGGCTTCCTTGCGGTAGCGCGCGATGAACGGCACGGTGGAGCCGCCGTCGAGCAGCTCGACGGCGGCCTTGACCTGCCGCTCCCGTACGCCGAGTTCCTCGGCGATCCTGCCTTCGATGGACGTCGTCACGTTCCGGTCCCGCCTTCGTCTGCACTGCACTGGAAGCTGCCAAGTGTGGCAGGTGGCGGTAACGGAGGCCGGGAACCCTGCCGATCGGTCCGGCGGGCGGGGGCGGCGGGAGCCGTGCCGGGAGGGGTCAGCCCTTGCCGGTGAGGTCGGCGGGGAAGGCTCCGGCCCGTATGGCGGTGGCGACGAATCCGCCGCCCAGCTCGTGCAGGCGGGCCAGGCCGGCCGCGCCGAGGTGCTCGTACGGAGCCGCGTCGAGCCGGTCGGTGTCGGCCTCCAGCCGCTCGCGCAGCGCCGTCCCGGCCTCGGTCAGTTCGTTGTCGGCGTCGAGCAGCCCGCGCCCGCGCAGCCGGTCGGCGGCCGCCGCCAGGTCGTCCGCGCTCCAGCCGCGGGTGGCCATCAGCCACTTCTGGGTCATGCCGCGGCCCGTGGCGTTGTGGCTGACCACCGCCTCGACGGGGTCGAGACCGGCGATGAGGAGGGCGGCGAGGTGACCGTCGCCGCGGTGCTCGCGCAGCAGGGTGGCGGCGTGCCACAGGCGCAGGTGCGCCGCCTCGGGCACCGGCAGGTCGGCGTGCGCGGAGTAGAGGGGGCGCGCGTGGCGGGTGCAGGCCTCGGTGGCGCGCATCGCGAGGTCGGCGGCCTCGGCCAGCTCCGGGGAGGCCAGGGTCTCCGCGCCGAGCAGCCGGGTGAGGGTCGCGTCGACGGCCCGCAGCCGGGCGGCGAGGACCTGCTCGGGGTCCGCCTTCTGCCAGACGGCGGGCAGGAACCGGGCGAGGTGGGCGTGGCTGTAGTTGTAGAAGGCGGCGGCGACGGTGCCGGGGCCGACGGCGCCCAGGGCGGCGCAGCGGGAGCTCAGGGGGACGGCCGAGCCCTCGATCCCCAAGGGGGCGAATTCCTTCGCGAGATCCGGCGAGAAGTAGATGGTGACGTGCAGCGGATTGATGGCAGCGTGCCAACAGCGGCGGGCGGCCAGGGGCGGGAGGGTGGAGAGCGTCATACCGGGCACCCTACCGACTGATTGGTATGCACAACAGAGCCGCCTGCCGGCCCGGCGCCCGGCCCGTGCGGGGCCCGCGAGATCCGGCCGTTCTTCCCCGGCCCGCCCGGCCACCGGCCCCGCCCCACCTGGCCGGGGGCCGTCCGGATGCCGCGGTGTGACGTCCGAATGGCGATCGTGTGACAGCGGGGGCCATGGACATGACGTGGGGCGCAGGGGTGAATACGGTCGAACACACAAGCCCTGAACCGGGCTGAACACCGCTCAGGAGAACCGTCTCCCCTACCCCTTGGAGTCCTTCGTGCGACGCAAAGTCATCGCCCCGAGCGTGCTCGCCGCCTCCCTTCTGCTGGTGATCCCGGCGTCGGCGGCGACTGCCGGTCCGGGTGCCCCGGGTATCGGCGACCCCTACTACCCGGCCAGCGGCAACGGTGGATACGACGTCTCGCACTACGACTTGAGGCTCCAGTACCAGCCGAAGACCGACCTGCTGGAGGGCACGGCCACCCTGCTGACCACCGCCAAGCAGGACCTCTCGCGCTTCAACCTCGACTTCGGCCTCCAGGTGAGCGAGATCCGGGTCAACGGCGTCAAGGCGAAGTTCGCCAAGACCGGCACGCAGGAGCTGGAGGTGACCCCCGCGACCGCGCTGCAGAAGAACAAGCAGGCCACGGTGGTCGTCAAGTACGCGGGCAAGCCTTCGGAGTTCAAGGTCGACGGCTGGTCGGCGTGGGCGCGCACCCCGGACGGCGCGGTCGCGGCCCAGGAGCCGGACTCGGCCATCTGGTGGTTCCCGAGCAATGACCACCCGCTGGACAAGGCGACGTTCGACGTCTCGATCAACGTCCCGGACGGGCTCCAGGCCATCAGCAACGGCGTGCTCCAGTCGCAGAGTTCGAAGCTGGGCTGGACCCGCTACAACTGGCGCTCCAACAAGCCGCAGGCCACCTACCTGGCCACCCTCGCCATCGGCAAGTTCGACATCACCACGGACAAGACCGCGAGCGGGCTGCCGGTGCTCAACGCCTACAGCGTGGACCTGGGCGACAACGCGGGCGCGGCGCGGGCGAGCGTCGAGCGGACCACCGAGGTCGCGGAGTGGCTGGAGGGGGTCTTCGGCCCGTACCCCTTCAACGCGCTGGGGGGCTACGTACCGAACGTGCCCAGCGGTTTCGCGCTGGAGACCCAGACCCGCCCCTTCTACAGCCCGCGCCAGTTCGCGAACGGGGCCAACGTCCAGGTCGTCGTGCACGAGCTGGCCCACCAGTGGTACGGCGACAGCGTCTCGGTGGACGGCTGGAAGGACATCTGGATCAACGAGGGCTTCGCCCGCTACAGCCAGTGGCTGTGGTCGGAGAAGGAGGGCGAGGGCACCGCCCAGGAGCTGGCCGACTGGGCCTACGCCGCGCGGCCCGCCGAGGACCCGTTCTGGCAGGTCAAGCCCGGTGACCCGGGTGCGGACAAGCAGTTCGACGCGGCCGTCTACGACCGGGGCGCGATCGCCATCCAGGCGCTGCGCAACGCGGTCGGCGACGAGAAGTTCTTCCAGATCCTCAAGGGCTGGCCGACCGAGCACGCGTACGGCAACGCCAAGGTGAACGACTTCGTCCGCTACGCCGAGCGCGTCTCCGGCAAGCCGCTGGCCGACCTCTTCGAGACCTGGCTGTACACCCCGGGCAAGCCCGCCTTCTCGGCTCCCCCGGCGAAGGCCACCGGGCGCTCGCTCGCCGCCCCGGCCCCCGCCGCGGCCCCGAAGGCGGAGCCGAAGTCGTGGAAGAAGATCGCCGCGACGAACAGCATCCACGAGACGGAGCAGCAGCACGGGCACGGCCGCTGAGCCCACCCCGCCTCGCCCCCGTCCTGCAGGACGCCCCGCGCGCCGTCGCCCCTCAGCGGGCGGCGGCGCGCCACCGCGCCCGGGCCTCCCTGGCCACCGGCAGGTACCGCAGCCGCTCGGGCAGCAGCGGTACGACGATCCGCACGACCGCGCTGAAGCGGCGCAGCCTGCGCTCCTGGGCCGGGGTCCACTCCAGCCCGATGGCGGCCCGCGCCTCGGGCGGCATGTAGCCGACGGTGGCGAAGGCGCGGAAGCGCAGGAACAGGGTCCGCAGCAGCGGCCAGGCGAGCCGGGTCAGGATCCGTACGGGCAGCGGGCCGCCGGTGGGCCGGGGCAACGGCACGTCGGTGGCGACCAGTTCGCGGGCCACCGGGGTGGATTCGATCTCCTCGGCCAGCATCCGGTGGTAGTGCGGCCAGTACTCCTCGATGGTCCCCGGCATGTCCCGGTCGTGGATGCCGAGGATCCGCCCGACCTGGAGCCACTCGGTGTAGAGGGCCCGCTCCTGAGCGGGGGTGAAGGCGCGGAAGAGGTAGCGCGACGCGTGGAGGTAGACCGGGAAACCGGAGGCGTGCACCCAGGAGTAGCAGGCCGGGTCGAGGGCGTGGTAGCGCCGCCCGCGGGTGTCCGTGCCCTGGATCCCCTTGTGCAGCCGGCGCACCCGGCGGCCCTCCTCGGCGGCCTCCTCGCCGCCGTACACCCAGAGCTGCACCGAGCGGATCGAGCGCTCCCCGCGCCCCCAGGGGTCGCTGCGGAAGACGGAGTACTGGTCCACGCCCGCGCCGATCGCCGGGTGGGCCACCTGCAGGGTGAAGGCGGGCGGCAGCATCAGCAGCGCGCGCACGTCACCGGCGATGGTCCACAGCACCCCGCCGGGCGGCGGCGGGGCGATGTGTCCCCTGGTGTCCGGGGGGCTTCCGGTGCTCTTGGCTCGCGTGGGGCTCATGGCACAAGTATGCGAGCGCGAGAAGTCCTTTCCCCCGCCGGAAAGTCTTGTCCTGGGTGTTACCCAGAGGTAACTGCAGATGATGTGATGACGCAGCCGATCTTCCCCCGCAGGAATGATGGAGTCCTCATGCTGCTCAGCACGAACCGCCGCACCAAGGCCGCCGCCACGGCGGTCGGCGCGCTCACGGCCGCCGCGCTCGCCCTCACGGCGGCCCCGGACGCCTCGGCCGCCCCCGCCGCGGAGGCCGGCGGCGCCGCGGCGCCCCGGCTCAACGTACTGACGTACAACACCTTCCTGATGAGCACCGCCCTGTACCCCAACTGGGGTCAGGACATCCGGGCCCGCGAGATCCCGAAGGCCTCCTTCTTCCAGGGGCACGACGTCGTCGTCCTCCAGGAGGCCTTCGACAACGGCAACTCGGACGCCCTGAAGGCCAACGCGGCCGCGCAGTACCCCTACCAGACCCCGGTGGTGGGCCGGAGCAAGGACGGCTGGGACGCGACGAGCGGCGCGTACTCCTCCACCACCCCGGAGGACGGCGGGGTGACGGTCCTCAGCAAGTGGCCGGTGCTGCGCAAGGAGCAGTACATCTACAAGGACGCGTGCGGCTCCGACTGGTGGTCCAACAAGGGCTTCGCCTACGTCGTCCTGAACGTCAACGGCACCAAGGTGCACGTGGTGGGCACCCACGCCCAGTCCACCGACTCGGGCTGCAAGGCGGGCGAGGCGGCCCAGATGCGCAGCCGCCAGTTCAAGAACATCGACGCCTTCCTGGACGCCAAGAACATCCCGGCGGACGAACAGGTCATCGTCACCGGTGACATGAACGTCGACTCGCGCAGCCCGGAGTACGCCTCCATGCTCGCGGACGCGGACCTGGCCGGCGCCGACTCGCGCACGGGCCACCCGTACTCCTTCGACACCGCCACCAACTCGATCGCGCACTACCGCTACCCGACCGACCCGCGCGAGGACCTCGACTACGTCCTGTACCGCAAGGGCAACGCCCGCCCCGCGAACTGGAACAACAACGTGGTCAAGGAGCAGTCCGCCCCCTGGACCGTCTCCAGCTGGGGCACCTCCTACACCTACACCAACCTCTCCGACCACTACCCGCTGATCGGTTCGTAGGGCGGTGCGACGCCCCCTCCCGAAGGTCCGGGAGGGGGCGTCGTGCGTCCTGGCTCAGCTCTTCTCGCCGATGGCCGCCCGCAGCCAGTCGAGCGTGCCCTGCCCGAGCAGCTCCTCGGCAAGTCGCTGCCCGGTCTCGGTCGTCAGCCGGGACCGGCTGTTGTCGATCCACCGCTGGGCGCTCTCGTAGCCCTGGGCCTTGTACTCGATGCCCTGGAGCAGGCACTCCAGCTTGTCGGCATCGCGCGCGCAGATGGCTTCGGCCGAGTCCTTCCCCTCGTACTCGGCGACCAGTTCCCGGATCGTCGAGGCCAGCGGCTCGGGCATCCCCGCGATCTGGTCGGCGGTCACCGCCTCGGGGTCGGCAGCGGTCGAGTACTTCTTTCCCAGGTGGTTGACGTCCCCCGTGCGGGTCTCCTGGGTGTCGTGCCACACGGCCAGGAACGCGGCGCGCGCGGGGTCCGCCCCTTCCAGCTTCGCGATGATCGATGCGATGAGCGAGGTCCGCCACGAGTGCTCGGCAACGCTCTCGGGCTGCTTGACGCCGGCCATCCACCAGCCCGTGCGGGCCGCGTTCTTCAGTGTGCCCGCCTCGTAGAGGAAGCGCGCTACCGCGGACAGGTCGTCAGCCACGTCTGTTCTCCTTCTCACGCCTCGGCCAGGCGGATGGCGTACCGAATTCCCTCCAGCTCTCGACGCGCACGCGTCGATGGCTCGGTGCCATCCAACAGCATGGGCAGCCGGTCCCGCAGGGCGTGCCCCGCGGCGGAACTGCGGAGCAGCCCGGGGCGGGCGGCGAGCAGGGCCCAGAGCGTGTGGATGTTGAGGTCGAAGAACCCTCGGTCCGGGGAGAGTCCGGCCACGAGGTGCTGGAGCAACTTGTGCCCGTGCCACGTGGGCTTGCCGGCCCCGGCGATGAAGTCGTCGGAGAGTTGGAGGTGCGGGCTCTCGCCGATCCAGTACGACCAGTAGTTCAGGTTCGCGGCCTCGCCCGCGTCGTCATCGTCGAGGGTGGTGGTGATGAAGTGCCGCATACGGTCACGGTCCCCCTGCCGTGCCGCAACCGCGGCAACCGAGCGTGCGGTGAGCCACCGGGTCAGCCAGTCCTCCGGCCGCTCCGCGCGCTGCTGCTGACCCAGCCAGCCCGGAGTGTCGGGCGCATCGTCGTAACCGGCCAGGTACAAGGCCTGCCGTCGGAGGAGGAAGTCACCGCCGCGCGCCTCCTCGGCCGTGCGGCGCATCCGCCGGAAGAACCGGCGCCGGTCGTCCACCGTCAGCTCGGGCCGGGCGGGGGCCGGACCGCGTCTCGGCCGGGTCGGAGACGCGAGTCCGCGCATCGACTCCGGGGTGACACCGTTCAGCGGCGGACACCATGCCGGTACGACCGCGCTGCGGGTTTCCCTGACTGCGAGTCAGGGCAGTCCGACCGTCGCTTCCCATGGGGCCTCCTCGACCAGCGTCGCACCCCAAACTACCGGTACCCGAAGTCACTTCGGGCACGATGGCGCCGTCCCTAGGCTCGTCTCACCACCCGCTGATGACGGTAGGGAGACCTTGGATGGAAGTGCGCGAGAGCAGGCCGGACGACTCCTTCGGGCACGTCGATCACCCGCTGCTGGGCCAGCAGGTCCACGACCCGAAGAGCGGCCTCCAGGGCGAGTTGATGGCCGTCGTCGAGGAGTTCGTCGGCACGGTGGCCGGGACGCGGAGGCATGCACGGACCGCATACGTCCGCGGCGCCGACGGCCTGGAGTTCACGGCGGCGCCGGGCACGCTGGAGCGGGCCGCCGCGGGCCAGATCTGCTGCCGCTGTGACGGCATCATCCGCACCGGGGGCCATCAGTTGATCCAGCACTCCGCCTCCGGGGCCCGTCCCTCCACCTGGGAGCACGACATCCGCGACTCCTCGTGCAGGCGCTTCCGCGCGGACGAGCGGTGAGCGACGCGGCCCGGTCGGCCCCGGCCGGCATCGGATCCCGGCCGGGGCCGCTTCCCCGCGGTTACGCGGAGGCCTCCGGCGCGTACGGGTCCGCGTACGGGTCCGCGTACAGCTCCTCGATCAGGGCGCCGTACTTCTCCCGGACGACCTTGCGGCGCAGTTTCAGCGTGGGGGTCAGCTCCCCGGACGCGGGGCCCCACTCCTCGGTGAGCAGGCGGTAGCGCTTGATCTGTTCCGTACGGTTGAGCCGCGCGTTGGCGGCCTCGACGGCGCGGGCGATCTCCCGCGCGACGGCCGGGTGCGCGGCCAGCTCGGCGGGGGTGGCGGCGTCGATGCCGTGGGCGGCGGCCCAGGCGGGGGCCAGCTCCGGGTCCAGCACCAGCAGGGCGACCAGGTAGCTGCGGCCGTCGCCGTGCACCAGGGCCTGGCCGATCAGCGGGTGTTCCTTGACCGTGTTCTCCACCAGGGCGGGCGAGACGTTCTTGCCGTTCGAGGTGATGATGAGTTCCTTCTTGCGGTCGGTCAGCCAGAGGTACCCGTCCTCGTCGAGCCGGCCGATGTCCCCGGTCGGGAACCAGCCCTCCGCGTCGCTCGCGTCCTCCACCGTCCCGTCGGGCCGCAGGTAGCCGCCGAAGACGGTCGCGCCCCGGGTGAGGATCTCCCCGTCCTCGGCGAGCCGCAGCTCCAGCCCCTCGATGGGGCGGCCGACCGAGCCCAGCCGGAAGCCGTCGGCGCTGTTGACGGTGCACACGCCGGAGGTCTCGGTGAGCCCCCAGGCGTCCATGACGGTGATGCCCCAGCCCGCCCAGAACCGGACCACGTCCAGCGGCATCGGCGCGGTCGCGCTGGCCGTCCACACCAGCCGGTCGAGCCCGGCCGGCACCAGCAGCGGGTCCAGCACCCGCTCCTTGGCCACGGCGTACGCCGTTTCGACGGCGGGCGGGACCTCCTCGCCGCGCTCGCGGTGCGCGGCGCGGGCCCGGGCGATGTCGTTGGCCGCCTCGATGGCCTCGCGCCGCTCCCGCGGCAGCTGGGCGAGCACGGCCCGTACGGAGGCGGCGAGCTTCTCCCAGACGCGCGGCACCCCGAAGAACTGCACCGGGCGCAGCTCGCGGACCACGCCCGCGACGGCGGCCGGGTCGGCGCACAGCCGTACGTGCGCGGCGCGCAGCAGCGGCAGGTAGATCCCGAGGACCCGCTCGGCGATGTGCGCGAAGGGCAGGTAGCAGATGTGCTCGGCGTGCTCGGGCAGGTCGACGTGCCGGTCGAGACGGACGGTCTGGAGCATGAGGTTGCGGTGGGTGAGCCGGACCCCCTTGGGGTCGCCGGTGGTCCCCGAGGTGTAGACGACGGTCAGCGGGTCCTCGGGGCGGGCCTCGCGCCGGCCCTTCTCGAAGGCATCGGAGCGGAAGGTCCGGGCGCCGCTCGCGTACAGGGAGCCGTACGTCAGGTGCGCGCCCGCGTCGGCCGCCTCGGCCACCACCAGCCGCTCCAGGGGCACGTCCGGATCGGCCAGCAGGGGCTCCCAGCGGGCGAGTTCGCGGGCGCCCTCGACGACGGCGACGCGGGCCCGGCTGTGCCGGGCGATGTGCGCTGTCTGCTCGGGCGCGGAGGTTCCGTAGACGGTGACGGGGACGGCGCCGAGGTGGACGAGGGCGAGATCGCTGAGCCAGTGCTCGGGGCGGTTGGCCATCATCATCAGGACGTGGTCGCCGCGCTCGACGCCGAGGGCCGCGTAACCGGCGGCGAGCACGCCCACCGTGCGGCGCGCCTCGGACCAGCTGAGGGTGGTCCAGCCGGGGCCCTCGCGCCAGGAGAGGGCGGGGAGGCCGCCGTGCTCGGCGGCGTTGCGGGCGAGCAGATCGGGCAGGGTGATCTCGTCGGGACGTCCGGGCAGTCGCAGTTTCGTGGTCATGGGCAGCTCCTGGCCGTTTCACATCGTTGGTGCGACAGCAATACTGTTGAACACGAGCTGTGCCGATGAAACGCGTGCTGATCAGAGAGCGAGGCGGAGACCATGACCACCCAGGCGCCCGAGCCCACGCTCACGGTCGACGAGCTGGCGTCCCGGGCGGGCGTGACCGTCCGCACCGTACGGTTCTACAGCACGCGCGGACTTTTGCCCCCTCCCGTGATCGGACCCCGTCGCGTCGGCCATTACGGGCCGGAACACCTCTCCCGGCTGGCCCTGATCGAGGAGTTGCAGCATCAGGGGATGACCCTGTCGGCGATCGAGCGCTACCTCGACGCGCTGCCCGACGACCTGAGCGCGCACGACCTGGCGATCCACCGGGCGCTGGTGGCGACCTGGGCTCCCGACGCGGCGCTGGAGTCCTCGCGGGAGGAGCTGGACAAGCGCGCGGGCCGGGTCCTGTCGGACTCCGACGTCCGGCGGCTGACCGCCATGAACGTGCTGGCGCCGACGCCGGACCGGGAGCGCTTCCGAGTGGACCTGGGGCTGCTGCGGCTCGGGGTGGCGCTGCTCGACGTACCGATCGCGCACGAGACGATCCTGGCGGCGCGCACGGTGCTGATGGAGCACGCGAGGACGGCGGCGCACGAGCTGACCGCCCTGTTCCGGGACGAGGTGTGGGGGCCGTTCACGGAGGGCGAGAGCGATCCGGAGCGGGTGGAGGCGATGAAATCGCTGTCCGCGCACATGCAGCCGATGGTGGTGCAGGCGCTGGTGACCGCGTTCCAGCGCTCGCTCAAGGAGGAGCTGCGGGTGGCCTTCGTCGCGGAGGACCCGCAAGCGCAGGACCCGCGAGCGCAGGACCCGCAAGCGGAGTAGGACCCGCGAGCGCAGGTCCCGGAAGCGGAGTAGGACGGGCGCGGGCGCGGGGCGGGTGTGAAGTCGGCGCGCCCACAGGTACTTTCGGGCCATGGCGATCATTCACAAGACCACGATGAACCCCGGAAAAATGGAACTCCTCGCCGCGTGGCTGCCGCAGCGGCCCTGGTACCTCGCGACCGGCCGCCCTCCGGCGCCGGTCAAGGCGGGCGGCTTCCGGCTCGACGATCCGCAGGGCGAGGTGGGTGTCGAGATCATGGTCGTCACCGACACCTCGGGCGAGCGGCCGCACTCCTACCACCTGCCGGTCACCTACCGCGCGGCGCCGCTCGAGGGAGCGGAGGCAGGCCTGATCGGCACCTCGGAGCACGGGGTGCTCGGGCGCCGCTGGGTGTACGACGGCACGCACGACCCGGTGTGCGTCGCCCTGCTGCTCGCGCTGATCCAGGGCCGGGCGGCGGCGCAGCACCAGAACCTCAGCGAGGTCCCCGAGCCCTCCGTGACCGCCCGCTACACGGGCCCCGAGGTCCCGGAGCTCCCCGTGGCCGGGCAGCCGGAGGTGGCCGACGGCGCGGAGGGCACGGAGGTCGTGCTGCCGGGGGGCGCGCTGCTCGGGGTGACCCGCGTCCTGCTCCCGCTGGACGCGGACGCGGAAAAGGAAGCGGACGGGGAAGCGCCGGCCGGCGCGGCCGCGGACGCGGTCGTCGCGGCCTGGACCACGCCGGACGGCGCCGCGCACCGGGGGGTGTTCGCCTCGTTGTCCTTCGGACCCCCGGTGCGCGCCGCCGACGTCAGTCGGTGAAGGTCTCCCCGCGCCCGGCCTTCTCGACGAGGAGGGCGGGCGGGGCGAACCGCTCGCCGTAGGCCGCGGCCAGCTCGCGGGCGCGGGCCACGAAGCCGGGCAGACCGCCCTCGTAGCCGTTGATGTACTGGATCACGCCGCCGGTCCAGGCCGGGAAGCCGATGCCCATGATGGAGCCGATGTTGGCGTCGGCGACCGAGGTCAGCACGCCCTCCTCGAACAGCCGGACGGTGTCGAGGGCCTCGGAGAAGAGCATCCGCTCCTTCATGTCGACGAAGGGGATCTCGGTGCCGGGCTTCGTGAAGTGCTCGCGCAGGCCCGGCCAGATCCCGGCCCGCTTGCCCGCCTCGTCGTAGTCGTAGAAGCCCGCACCGCCGCTGCGGCCGGGGCGGCCGAACTCGTCCACCATCCGGTCGATGACGGTGTCGGCGGGGTGCGCGGCCCAGCTGCGCCCGGCGTCCTCGAAGGCCTTGCGGGTCTCGTTGCGGATCTTGCGGGGCAGGGTCAGCGTCAGCTCGTCCATCAGGGAGAGCACCTTCGCCGGATAGCCGGCCTGCGCGGCCGCCTGCTCGACGGAGGCGGGCTCGATGCCCTCGCCGACCATGGCGACGCCCTCGTTGATGAACTGGCCGATCACCCGCGAGGTGAAGAAGCCGCGCGAGTCGTTGACCACGATCGGGGTCTTGTTGATCTGGCGGACCAGGTCGAAGGCACGGGCCAGGGCCTCGTCGCCGGTGCGCTCGCCCTTGATGATCTCCACCAGCGGCATCTTGTCGACGGGCGAGAAGAAGTGCAGCCCGATGAAGTCGGCGGGGCGCGACACCCCTTCGGCCAGGCCGGTGATGGGCAGGGTGGAGGTGTTGGAGCAGAGCAGCGCGTCGGGCTCGATGACGTCCTGGATCTCCTGGAACACCTTGTGCTTGAGGGAGGTGTCCTCGAAGACGGCCTCGATCACGGCGTCACAGCCCGCCAGGTCGGCCGGGTCGGCCGTGGGCGTGATCCGGGCGAGCAGTTCGGCGCGCTTGGCCTCGGTCGTGCGGCCGCGGGAGAGCGCCTTGTCGAGCAGCTTCTCGGAGTAGGCCTTGCCCTTGGCGGCGGCCTCGGCGCTGACGTCCTTGAGGACGACCTCGATGCCCGCGCGGGCGCAGGAGTAGGCGATGCCCGCGCCCATCATGCCCGCGCCGAGGACGGCGACCTTGCGGACCGGGCGGGGTGCGATGCCCCGGGGACGGCTGGCGCCGGAGTTGACGGCCTGGAGGTCGAAGAAGAACGCCTGGATCATGTTCTTGGCGGTCTGTCCGGTGACCAGCTCGGTGAAGTACCGGGCCTCGATGGTCAGCGCGGTCTCGAAGTCGACCTGGGAGCCCTCGACGGCGCAGGCCAGGATGTTGCGCGGAGCCGGGTACGGAGCCCCGTTCAGCTGCTTCTTCAGGTTGGCCGGGAACGCCGGGAGGTTGGCGGCGAACCGGGGGTTGGACGGCGTACCGCCCGGGATCCGGTAGCCGGGGGCGTCCCAGGGCTGCTGCGAGGCGGGGTTGGCGTCGATGAAGGCGTGCGCCTTGGCGAGCATCTCCTCGGGCGTGGCGGCCAGTTCGTGGACGAGGCCGTTGTCCAGGGCGCGCTGCGGGTTGTACTGGGTGCCCTGGAGCAGCACCTTGAGGAGGGCGTCGGCGATGCCCATGAGGCGGACGGTGCGGGTGACACCGCCGCCCGCCGGGAGCAGGCCGAGGGTGACCTCGGGCAGGCCGATCTTGGAGCCGGGGGCGTCGAGGGCGACGCGGTGGTGGCAGGCGAGCGCGATCTCGTAACCGCCGCCGAGGGCCGCGCCGTTGATGGCGGCGACGACGGGCTTGCCGAGGGTCTCGATGCGGCGCAGGGAGCTCTTGATGGCGGTGCCGGTGTCGAAGGCGAGCTGGGCGTCCTCGGGGCGGAGCCGGATCATCTCCTTGAGGTCGCCGCCCGCGAAGAAGGTCTTCTTGGCGGAGGTGAAGACGATGCCCCGGATGGAGTCCTTCTCGGCCTCGGCGCGGTCGGCGATCGCCGCGATGGAGTCCTTGAAGGCCTGGTTCATCGTGTTGGCGGACTGGTTGGGGTCGTCGAGGATCAGGGTGACGACGCCGGTCTCGTCCTGTTCCCAGCGGATCGTGGTGGACTCGCTCATTTTCGCTACTTCCGTGTGAGAAAGGGGGGTTGCCGGGGACGGGGACGGTCAGAGGCGCTCGACGACGGTGGCGACGCCCATGCCGCCGCCGACGCAGAGGGTGACGAGCCCGTAGCGCTTGTCCTGGCGCTCCAGCTCGTCGATGACGGTGCCGAGGATCATCGCTCCGGTGGCGCCGAGGGGGTGGCCGAGCGCGATGGCGCCGCCGTTGACGTTGACCTTGTCGAGGGAGACCCCCATGTCCTTGACGAAGCGCAGGACGACGCCCGCGAAGGCCTCGTTGATCTCGATGAGGTCGATGTCGTCGATGGTCAGTCCGGCCTTGGCGAGGGCCTTGCGGGTGGCCGGGGCGGGGCCGGTGAGCATGATGGTGGGCTCGGAGCCGGAGACGGCGGCCGAGACGATCCGGGCGCGCGGCGTCAGCCCGTTCCGCTCCCCCGCCTCGCGGGAGCCGATCGCGACGAGCGAGGCGCCGTCGACGATGCCGGAGGAGTTCCCCGCGTGGTGGACGTGGTCGATCTTCTCGACCCAGTGGTACTTCTGCAGCGCGACGGCGTCGAAGCCGCCGAGGTCGCCGATGTCCGCGAAGGACGGCTTCAGCCGGGCCAGGGTGTCGGCGGTGGTGCCGGGGCGGACGAACTCGTCGTGGTCCAGGACGACCAGGCCGTTGCGGTCGGTGACCGGGACCACGGACTGCGCGAAGCGGCCGTCCTTGATGGCCGCGGCGGCGCGCTCCTGGGACAGGGCCGCGTACTCGTCGACATCGCGCCGGGAGAATCCCTCGATGGTGGCGATCAGGTCGGCGCCGATGCCCTGCGGGACGAAGTTGACGTCCCAGTTCGTCATCGGGTCGTTGAACCAGGCGCCGCCGTCCGAGGCCATCGGGACGCGGGACATGGACTCGACGCCGCCCGCGAGGACCAGGTCCTCCCAGCCGGAACGGACCTTGGCGGCGGCCATGTTGACCGCTTCCAGTCCGGAGGCGCAGAAGCGGTTCTCCTGTACGCCGGCCACAGTGTCCGGCAGTCCGGCGGCGATCGCCGCGATCCGGGCGATGTCGGAGCCCTGGTCGCCGACCGGGCCCACGACGCCGAGCACGATGTCGTCGATGGTCGCCGGGTCCAGGCCGGGGTTGCGCTCGCGCAGGGCGTGGATGAGGCCGACGACGAGGTCGATCGGCTTGGTCCCGTGCAGGGCCCCGTTGGCCTTGCCGCGGCCGCGCGGGGTGCGGATCGCGTCGTACACGTACGCTTCGGTGCTCACTGGTCAAGCCTTTCGAGGGTTCGATGATCGGGCGGGGAGGGGAAGTGCCGGTCAGCCGAGCAGGGAACGGCCGATGATCTCCTTCATGATCTCGGTCGTGCCGCCGTAGATGGTCTGGATGCGGCCGTCGACGAACGCCCGCGCGACCCGGTATTCGTTCATGTATCCGTATCCGCCGTGCAGTTGCAGGCAGCGGTCGGCGACCCGCTTCTGCAGCTCGGTCGCCCACCACTTGGCCATCGAGGCGTGGACGGCGTCCAGCTCCCCGTTGGCGTGGTCGACGATGCACCGGTCGAGGAAGGTGCGGGTGACGGCGCACTCGGTGGCCATCTCCGCGATCTCGAAGCGGATGTGCTGGAGCTTGGCGAGCGGACGCCCGAAGGCCTCGCGCTCCTTGACGTACGCGGTGGTGATCTCCAGCAGGTGTTCGGCGGCGGCGATGCCCGCCATCGCGATGCCCATCCGCTCCTGGGCGAGGTTGGTCATCAGGTGGACGAAGGCGCCGTTCAGCTCGCCGAGCAGGTTCTCCTTGGGGACGCGTACGTCGTGGAAGAACAGCTCGGCGGTGTCCTGGGCCTTCTGGCCGATCTTGTCGAGGTTGCGGCCGCGCTCGAAGCCCTCGGCGCCGCGCTCCACCACCAGCAGGGACAGGCCGTGCGCGCCGCCCTCGGGGGTGGTCTTCGCGACGACGATCACGAGGTCGGCCAGGATCCCGTTGGAGATGAAGGTCTTGGAACCGTTCAGCACCCAGTGGTCGCCGCGGTCCTCCGCGCTGGTCCGGATGCCCTGGAGGTCCGATCCGGCGCCCGGTTCGGTCATCGCGATGGCCGTGATGGTCTCGCCCGAGCAGAAGCCGGGCAGCCAGCGCCGCTTCTGCTCGTCGGTGGTCAGCGAGGTCAGGTACGGCCCGATGATGTCGTTGTGCAGGCCGATGGCCAGCCCGGCGGCGCCCGCCCGGGTGAACTCCTCGGCGATGACCGCGGCGTAGCGGAAGTCCGGGTTCCCGCCGCCGCCGTACTCCTCCGGTACGGCGAGCCCGAGCAGCCCCTGGCGCCCCGCGGCCCGCCACGCCTCGCGGCTGACGATGCCGTCCTTCTCCCACTGCTCGTAGTGGGGCAGCACCTCCTTGGCGAGGAAGGTGCGCACGCTCTCGCGGAACGTCTCGTGCTCGGGTTCGAAGATCCGGCGCTTCACGGGGTCTCAGTCCTCCTGCTCGTACAGGGCCGGGACGTCCCAGTCGCGGGCCACGGATTCGGTGTGCGCGCCCGGCAGGGCGGGGCCGCCGCGCACGGCGGCCGGGGTGGCGGAGAAGCGGGGCGCGGGGGCGGGCTGGGTGATCCCGCCGAAGTCGGTGAAGGTGCCGCGGGCGGCGAGGTGCGGGTGGGCCGGGGCCTCGCGCAGCGACAGCACGGGGGCCACGCAGGCGTCCGTACCGTCGAAGACCTCCGTCCACTCCTGGCGGGTGCGGGTCTTGAAGCGGGCGGCGACGGCCTCCCGCAGCTCGCCCCAGCGGGCCAGGTCCTTGCGGGCGGGGGCCTCGTCCTTGATGCCGAGCAGGTCGGTGAAGGTGTCGTAGAACTGCTGCTCCAGCGCTCCGACCGCCATGTACCCGCCGTCGGCGGTCTCGTAGGTGCCGTAGAAGGGGCAGCCGCCGTCGAGCAGATTGGCCCCGCGCCGGTCCTGCCAGCCGCCGGCCGCCATCATGCCGTGGATCATCGAGGTGAGGTGCGCGGTGCCGTCGACGATCGCCGCGTCGACGACTTGGCCCGTCCCGGTGGCGCGCGCGTGCTGGAGGGCGGCGAGGACCCCGATCACGAGGTAGAGGGAGCCGCCCGCGTAGTCCCCGACCAGGTTGGCGGGGACCGCCGGGGGCTCGTCCGGCTTGCCGATCATGCCGAGGGCGCCGGTGACCGCGATGTAGGCGATGTCGTGTCCGGCGCTGTGCGCGAGGGGACCCTCCTGGCCCCAGCCGGTCATCCGGCCGTAGACCAGCCGGGGGTTGCGGACGTGGCAGTCGGCCGGACCGACGCCGAGCCGCTCGGCGACCCCGGGGCGGAACCCCTCGATGAGTACGTCGGCCCGCTCGACCAGGTCCAGGACGCGGGCCGGGCCCTCGGCGGACTTGAGGTCCAGCAGGACGGAGCGTTTGTTGCGGTTGGTGATGTCGAAGGCGGGGTTGACGGCCAGGCCGCCCCCGCCGGGCCGGTCAACGCGGACGACGTCCGCGCCGAGGTCGGCGAGGAGCATGGCGGCGAACGGCCCCGGGCCGATGCCCGCCAGCTCGACGACGCGCACTCCGGCGAGCGGGCCGTTCCCTGTCCCTGCCATCGAGGTCACTGCCATCGAGCCCCCAGCATCCGTGGTACCCCTGTGTGACACAACTGATGTAACACCAGTGATGCTAGGAAGGGGCCCGGAGGAACACAACCCCCTGGGGCGGTCGACCGAGCAAGCGCTTAGCGACTTTCCACTCCTCGTCCTACCCCTCGGTCCCGGAGCGCTCGTCGAGCGCCTTCACATGCCGCTTGAGGGCCACGGTCCGGTAGCTCTCCTCCACCCACTCGCACAGCACCTCGGCGCTCGGCGACCCCTTCTCCCCCAGCGGTACGGTGACCCAGCCCGAGCGGCCCAGCCCGTACCCGGTGGGTTCGGCGCCCGGCGCGGTCATCGCGTGGCCGTGCAGGTCCTCGTCCGTGAGCTTGACCGACAGGCCGGGCGGCTCGGGGCCGTCGGCGCTGCCCAGGAAGACGAAGATCTTCTTGTTGATCTTCACCACGGAGCTGGCCGGATCCCACGGCTGCTCCTCGACCGCCTCCGGCAGCCCGAGGGCGAACTCCCGCACCGCCTCCCACTTGCGCACCGCAGCCTTCATCGACGCCTCCCACTCACCACAGGTCACACCTGCTCGCACGGACAGTCGATCCTCACGCTAGCCTCAGCGACTCCAGCATCATGCGCATCTCACGCCAGGCCGCGTCCGAGATGGCGCGGGCCACGCGGTGGTTCTTGACCATGTTGCGCACGGTCAGGTCCCCGGCGCCGGAATGCGGAGGACGTGTACTCGGCGGACTTGCGGTACCACTTCCGCGACTTGAAAAGGAGCCAGGATGAACAGCCGAAACAGCCGAAACAGCCGGGACGGCGACCGGAACGCGCCGGAAGGACCTGAACGCGCCTACGACGTGGTGCTCTTCGGGGCGACCGGGTTCGTCGGGGCACTGACCGCCGAGTACCTCGCCGCGCACGCGCCCGCCGGATGCCGGTGGGCGCTCGCGGGCCGGGACCGCGCCAAACTCGAACGGCTCCGCGAGCGACTCGCCGCCGTCCACCCCGGCTGCGCGGAGCTGCCGCTGCTGACCGCGGACGCCGCCGACCCGCGGCAGGTGCGGGAACTCGCCGCGGCCACCCGGGTGCTGGCCACGACCGTGGGCCCGTACGTCCGGTACGGCGCGGAACTGGTCGCCGCCTGCGCCGCGGCCGGCACCGACTACCTCGACCTCACCGGGGAACCGGAGTTCGTGGACCGGATGTACGTCGAGCACGACGCGCGCGCCCGGGAGAGCGGCGCGCGGATCGTGCACGCCTGCGGGTTCGACTCGATCCCGGCGGACCTCGGCGCGTACTTCACCGTCCAGCGGCTGCCCGAGGGCGTCCCGCTGACCGTCGACGGGTTCCTCCGCTCGCACGCCACCTTCTCGGGCGGCACCCTGGCCTCGGCACTCGGTGCCTTCGGGCGCGGGCCGCAGACCCTGGCCGCCGCGCGGGCACGCAAGCTGCACGAGCCCCGGCCGGCGGGCCGCCGGGCGCGGGGGCCGGTCGGGGCGCCCCGCTACAGCCGGGAGACCGGGACCTGGGCGCTGCCGCTGCCCACCCTGGATCCCGGCGTCGTGGCCCGCTCGGCGGCCGCGCTGGAGCGGTACGGTCCGGACTTCCGCTACCGCCACTACGCGTCCGTGCGGCACCTGCCGGTCGCGCTGGCCGGGGCGGGCGCGGTCGGCGCGACGGTCGCGCTGGCCCAGATCCCGGCGGTGCGCACCTGGCTCGGCGGCCTGTGGGAGCCGGGCACCGGGCCGGACGCGGAGCGCAGGGCGCGCAGCTGGTTCACGGTCCGGTTCGTGGGCGAGGGCGGCGGGCGCCGGGTGTTCACCGAGGTCTCCGGCGGCGACCCCGGATACGGCGAGACGGCGAAGATGCTCGGGGAGTCGGCGCTCTGCCTGGCGTACGACCCGCTCCCGGCGACCTCGGGGCAGGTGACCACGGCGGTGGCGATGGGGGACGCGCTGCTGGAGCGGCTCCAGAAGGCGGGCATCCGCTTCCGGGTGGTGGACGAGCGCGCGGTGTGAGGCCCGGGGGCGCGGCGTGAGGCCCGGGGCGCGGCGTGAGGCCCGGGGGGCTCGCGGCCGCTCCCTCAGCCTGCCTCCCGCAGGGCCAGGCGGCAGAGGGCGTCCGCGCGGCGGGTGCTCTCGGGGATCCGGAAGCGCGGGCTCAGGGCCAGGGTGTGCGCGGCGGCGTTGTCGAGGGAGACCCGGTGGCCCACGGACACGTACACCGGCTTGGTCCCGTCCTGGGTGCGCAGCGCGCGGCCGACCTCGGCGCCGTCGGGGGCGAGGAGGGGGGAGGCGTCCCCCCGCCGGGTGCCGGGCTCCTCGTACGTGAAGGTGAACGGATTCTTCGCGACGCCGATGGTGGCCAGCCCGGTGACCACCCCGAGGTGGCAGGCGAGCCCGAAGCCGCGCGGGTGCGCGAGCCCGTAGCCGTCGCAGACGACGAGCCCGGGCGCCTCGGTGAGCGCGTCCAGGGCGGCCAGCACGGTGGGCAGTTCACGGAAGGCGAGCAGGCCCGGCACGTACGGGAAGCTCACGTGCCCCACGGCGGTCGCCTCCTCGACGACCTCCAGGGTGCGCGCGTCGAGGACGACGGCCGCGGCGGCGACCAGGTCGCGCTCGTCGTCGTACGCCACGTCGACACCGGTCACCCGGCCCTGCCCGACCGGCGGTCCGGTCTCGGTGAGCACGACCTGGTGCCGCAACGCGTCCTGGATCGCCCGGGCCTCGGCCTCATCGGCGGGGGTCTTCACACTCGTCATGATGGTGCGAGAGTAGCCTGACGATCATGTTCGTAATGGAGCTGACCTACACCGCGCCCATCGAAGCCGTCGAGGACGAGATGGACGCGCACCTCACCTGGCTGGACGGCTACTACGCCTCGGGCGTCTTCCTCGCGTCGGGCCGCAAGGTGCCGCGCGAGGGCGGCGTGATCCTGGCGGCCGGGGTCTCCCGCGCCGAGATCGAGAAGATCGCCGCCGAGGACCCCTTCGCGGTGGCGGGCGTCTGCGCCTACCGCATCACGGAGTTCATCGCGACCAAAACCTCCACGGACCTCTCCACGGTCCGCGAATCGCCGCTGGTATAGGGGGTGTTGGCCGGGACGCCCCGGCGGGGCGAGGCGCGGTGCGCGGGGACGGGATCCCGGCAGACCTGACCCGGCCGGGCGGGCAGCGGACGTACCCCGCGGGCCGGCGACCGGTGGGAGTGCGTCGCCGCGCCGGCCCGGGCGCGGGTCACTCGTGGGCGGGAGTACCTACTCCCGCCCGCCCGGCTCCAGGCGGGCCGCGCGGCCCTTCTCGCCCGCCGCCCAGCAGGACAGGTCCGGGGTGCAGTCGACCGTGTCGAAGGAGCCCGTGCCCAGCGGGCGCCAGGTGCGGCCCGCGTCGAGGGTGACGTCCGTGCCGGTCGGTCCGACCGCCAGGGCCGCCGCGCCGGTGTACGGGATCCAGGCCACCCCGGAGCGGTAGGCGGGCGGCGGCGCACCGGCGGGGCGCCAGCTGCGGCCCGCGTCGGCGGAGACCGCGCCGGCCTTCGGGGAGGCCTCGCCGGTCCGGTAGTCGCCGCCGACCGCCAGACCGTGCCCGCGGTCGCGGAAGGCCAGCCCGAAGACCCCCTTCGCGGGGTCCCCCGCGGGGAGGGTGGAGTCGGCCGCGCTCCAGGTCACGCCCCGGTCCGCCGAATGCAGCACCCGCGCGCTCGCACCGCCCCCGGTGGCCAGCCAGACGTCGGACGCCCCCGCACTGACCAGGCACTGCCCGCTCGCGGCGAACCCGGCCTCCCCGGGCAGCGCGTCCGGCATCCCGGCGTTCGGCAACACCCGCCAGCTGCGGCCACCGTCCGCCGTGGACAGGATCCGGAACTTCCCGTCCACCGGGTCGCTCACGGCGAGCCCGTGCGCGGGATCGAAGAAGGTCAGGCAGTCGTAGAAGGCCCGGGGATCGGGGTTGCGGAAGGCCTCGGTCCAATGGGCCCCGCCGTCCTCGGTCCGCCAGACCCGGGAGTCCTCGCCCTCGCCGATGGACAGGGCCACGGCGCGCCGCGCGTCGAAGGCCTCGATGTCGCGCAGCTCCAGGCCGGCGGCCCCGGGCGGCGAGACGTCTCCCCAGGTGCGGCCACCGTCCACCGTGCGCAGCACCTTGCCCTGGGATCCGGACAGCCAGGCCGTGGAGCGGCTGACCGCCGCCAGCCCGCGGAAGCGGGCGTCCGTACCGGTGCCCTTGAGGGCCCAGCCGAGTCCGGATCCGGACCCGGTACCGGACCCGGATTCGGACCTGGTATCGAGCCCGCCCGCCGCAGCGAGCCCGGACGAGCCGCCGGCTTCCGCCCGGGCGGGGGCGGCCAGCACCCCGACCAGAGCTGCCGCGCACATGCCAACCGCCAGAAGTCTCATGGCGCCGGAAGCTAACGCACCCCGCACCGGCCGTCCAGGGCGCGTCACCGCCACCCGGGCCGCCCGCCACCGCGCCGCGCACCGGCGGCGCGACCACGCAGGGTGTCCGTTCGGCGACCCGGGTGATCCCTTAGGCCTGTGGGACGAGTGCGATTCAGCCTTCCTCGAAGCGCCGGGCGGACCGCCCCAGCGCCCCACTCCCCTTGCGCCCCATGGCCACCACGGCCTGACCGTGCGATCACACAACACACTTCCGGCCATTCGGTGACACAGCTCACTCCCTCCCCCCATGCACGGATTCGCGTTTTCCCGCGTCTATCCGGATGCCGGGCCCCAGCCACAGTCCGGCCACCGATCCGCCGCAAGGGAGCGAGCCTTGATCACCATCATCGAGCAGGCCGTGCAGGCCCGTCTGGTCGCCACAGCGCCGAAGGTCGAGACCGTCCCCGTCACCTTCCACTACGACCGCTCGGATCCCTTCGCCGTCCGCATGGCCTTCCCCGCACCGGCGACGCTGGAGGGCGTCGAGGTGTCGTGGACCTTCGCCCGCGAGCTGCTGGAGGCGGGCCTGGACCGCCCCTGCGGCCACGGCGACGTGCGGGTGCGGCCGTACGGATCGGGCCGGACCGTGGTGGAGTTCCACGCTCCGGAGGGCGTCGCGATCGTCCTGATGGCCAGCTCGGAGCTGCGCAGCTTCCTGGAGCGGGCCGCGACCGTGGTCCCGCCGGGGCTGGAGCACCTGTACCTGGACGTGGACCACAGCCTGGCCGAGCTGATGCGCGACTCCTGTTGACGGCTGCCGCTCGACGACCGCCGCGCAACAGCTGCCGTGCGAAAACCGTTTGCGGGCCGCCGCGGCCCTGCGTAGCTTCGTAGACGCCCCATTGCCGCCGAAACGGAGCAGGACGTTGCTCATCTGAGGTCCGAGACACCGACCCCCCAAGCCCTCCGCCCATCGTCCGGAGTGCTCCCGTCGGCCGTCTCCCCGCGTTGCATCGCACCATTCACGCAACCTGGAGGCCTCCATGAGCCATGCCCCTACGTTCGTCACCTGTTCCTCCCTGTCCTTCGACTGGCCGGACGGAACCCCCGTCTTCGACGGGCTCCAGCTCGCCATCGGCCCCGGCCGTACCGGACTGATCGGCCTCAACGGCGCGGGCAAGTCCACCCTGTTGAAACTGATCGCGGGTGAACTCCTCGCCGCCGACGGCCAGATCGCCGTGGCGGGTACGGTCGGCCACCTCCCCCAGGGCATCACCCTCGACACCTCGCTGCGCGTGGACGAGGCCCTCGGGATCGACGCTGCCCGCTCCGCCCTGCACGCCATCGAGGCGGGCGAGGCCACCGAGGCCAACTTCGCGGCGGTCGGCGACGACTGGGATGTGGAAGAGCGCGCCCTCGCCACCCTCGATCAGCTGGGGCTGGGCCGGATCGGCCTCGACCGCACGGTCGGCGAGCTGTCCGGCGGCGAGTCGGTCCTGCTGAGGCTGGCCGCGCTCCTGATCGCCCGGCCGGACGTCCTGCTGCTCGACGAACCCACCAACAACCTCGACCTGCGGGCCCGGCGCAGGCTGTACGCAGCCGTCGAATCCTGGACCGGCGTCCTGGTCCTGGTCAGCCACGACCGCGAGCTGCTCGACCGGGTGGACCAGATCGCCGAGCTGCGCGAGGGCGAAGTCCGCTGGTACGGCGGGAACTTCAGCGCGTACGAGGACGCCCTGGCCACCGAGCAGGAGGCCGCCGAGCGCCTGGTCCGGGTCGCGGAGGCCGACGTACAGCGCCAGAAGCGCGAACTGTCCGACGCGCACGTCAAACTGGCCCGCCGCAAGCGGTACGGACAGAAGATGAACGACACCAAGCGCGAGCCGAAGATCGTGATGGGCCAGCGGAAGCGGCAGGCCGAGGTGTCGGCGGGCAAGCACCGCATCCTGCACACCGAGAAGCTCGCGCAGGCGCGGGAGCGGCTCGACCAGGCGGTGGAGGCGGTGCGCGACGACGACGAGATCCGGATCGAGCTGCCCGCCACCCTCGTCCCGGCCGGGCGCACCGTGCTGACCCTGCGCGGACTGCGCCTGGCACACACGGGTGCGGTGGCGGTTCCGGGCGAGTGGGAGATCCGCGGACCGGAGCGGATCGCCCTGGTCGGGCGCAACGGCGCGGGCAAGACCACCCTGCTGCGCACGGTGGCGGGGCTGATCCCGCCGGTGTCCGGCGAGGTGCTGGCGCACGTACCGGCGCGCTTCCTGCCGCAGCGGCTCGACGTGCTCGACGACGAGCGGTCGGTCGTGGAGAACGTGGCGCGCTTCGCCCCGGAGGCCACGAACAACCGGATCCGGGCGCGGCTCGCCCACTTCCTCTTCCGGGGCGCCCGGGCGGACCGGACGGCGGGCACCCTGTCCGGCGGCGAGCGGTTCCGGGCGGCGCTCGCGGCGCTGCTGCTGGCGGAACCGGCTCCGCAGCTGCTGATGCTGGACGAGCCGACGAACAATCTGGACCTGGCGAGCGTGCGGCAGCTGACGGACGCGCTGGATTCGTACGAGGGGGCGCTCATCGTGGCCGGCCACGACGTGCCGTTCCTGGAATCGATCGGGATCACGCGGTGGCTGCTGCTCGACGACGAGCTGCGCCCGACCACGGCGGAGGAGGTGCGGGAGTCGATGTGGCAGGACTGAGCGGGCTCGGGTCCGCGCCGCCCCCGGCTCGGGTCCGCGCCGCCCGGCGCGGATCACCGGCGTCAGGCGCGGATCACCGGCGTCATACGGGCCCCAGGGGTCGCTCCGTGTGACACTTGCGCTACGAACCGTAGCGTAATGGTCATCCGCCCTGCCCGGACCGCAGGAGAGGGGAACCGCCCGTGCCACCGAGGAGTACGCCGACGGCCCGGCAGCAGCGCCTGGGCGCGGAGCTGCGCAGGCTGCGCGAGCAGTCGGGCATGACGGTGCAGCGGGCCGCCGCGCTGCTGGGGGTCGACCGCACCCGGATCCCGAACATCGAGTCCGGCCGGATCGGCATCAGCGAGGAGCGGCTGCGCACCCTGGCCCACCACTACGGCTGCCCCGACGCCGCGTTCGTGGACCTGCTCGCGGCGATGGCCCGGGAACGCGACAAGGGGTGGTGGGAGCGGCACCGCGGGCTGCTGCCGCCGGGCCTGCTCGACATCTGCGAACTGGAGCACCACTGCGCCGCGTTGCACACGGCGGTGACCACGCACATACCCGGTCTGCTGCAGACCGAGGAGCACGCGCGGGCGGTCTTCGACACCGCCGACCCGCCGCTGCCGGAGCCCGACCTCCAGGCCCGCCTGGCGCTGCGCATGGACCGCCGTCGCGTCTTCGAGCGGGAGCGGCCGCCGTCGTACGAGGCGGTGGTGCACGAGGCGGCGCTGCGCATGCGGTTCGGCGGGCCGAGGGTGGCCCGGGCTCAACTGGAGCACATCCTGGCCGAGTCGGAGCGCGACCTCACGACGGTCCGGGTGATCCCCTTCAGCGCGGGGGGCTTTCCCGGCGCCGGTCAGTCGTTCACGTACGCGGCCGCCGCGATGAGCCGGCTGGACACCGTGCAGCTGGACAGCTCGCACGGCTCGACGCTCCTCGACGCGCACACAGAGCTGCTGCGCTACCGGGGGCTGCTGGACCGGCTGCGGGCCCTGTCGCTGCCGGCGGCCGCCTCGCGCGACTTCGTCCGCGCGATCGCGCGGGACCTGTGAGGCGCGCACCGAAGAGGACCGAAGAGACATGGCGACGACCTCAGCCGCAGAGCGACGAGAGACGAGAAGGAAGACATGAGCACGACGACGACCGGGGCCGCCGCCCCCGCCGCGCCCACAGCCCGCTCCCACCGCGCCATCGACTGGGACGAGGCCTTCTGCAGCGAGGGCGCGAACTGCTTCCGCTTCGGCCGGGACGCCGACGGCAGGGTCTACATCGGCACGACCGGCTCCGCCGCATACGTCTCGGACACGGCCGAGGCGCTCCGCGCCCTGATTTCGGCGGTCAAGGGAGGTGCGGCGGATCACCTTCTGGTGTGACTTTGGGCGCCGCGGCGCGGCCTCGAACTGCATACATAACCGGACGTAACCAGCCACCGCGAGGGGTGGGGCTTGGTTCCTCTTGACGCCGCGCTTAACCTACGGGTTCGTAGGCTACGGAACCGTAGGTATTCGCTTTGTCCCCAGGAGCACCCGTGACGATCACCTCTCCCCACCTCGGCAGCTCGGAGGCGTGGACCGACGCCAAGCTGCTGTTCGCGCTGGAAGAGGTGGTGGAGAAAGAGCTGAACCGCCACCTGAAGGTGACGAAGGACTGGATGCCCCACGAGTACGTTCCGTGGAGCGACGGCCGCAACTTCCCGGGCTTCTTCGAGGACGGCGAGGAGTGGCATGTCGGCCAGTCCAAGGTCACCGACATCGGTCGGACGGCTCTGGTGGTCAACCTCCTCACCGAGGACAACCTCCCGAGCTACCACCACGAGATCGCCTCGCTCTTCGGCCGCAACGGCGCCTGGGGCACCTGGGTGCACCGCTGGACCGCGGAGGAGGGCCGCCACGGCATCGTGATGCGCGACTACCTCCTCGCGTCCCGCGCCGTGGACCCGGACAAGCTCGAAGAGTTCCGGATGATGCACATGTCGGAGGGCTTCGAGTCCGACAACCGGCACTCGATGCTCCACTCGGTGGCGTACGTCGCCTTCCAGGAGCTGGCCACGCGCATCTCGCACCGCAACACGGGCCACCAGTCCGGTGACCCGGTGTGCGACCGGATGCTCGCCCGCATCGCGGCCGACGAGAACCTGCACATGATCTTCTACCGCAACCTGCTCGGCGCCGCCTTCGAGCTGGCCCCGGACCTGACGATGCAGTCCGTGCGCGACGTGGTCGTCGGCTTCCGGATGCCGGGACACGGCATGCCGGGCTTCGAGCGGGCCGCCGCGCAGATGGCCATCGGCGGCATCTACAACATGCGCATCCACCACGACGACGTGCTGAGCCCGGTGCTGCGCTTCCTCAAGGTGATGGAGATCGACGGCCTCGGCCCCGAGGGCCAGAAGGCCCAGGACGAGCTGGGCATGTACATGGACGGCCTGGACTCCGAGGCCCGCAAGTTCGACGAGCGGCTCGCCGCCCGCGCGGCCCGCATCGCGGCGCGCAAGGCCTGATCCGACCACCCGTGACCCGCGGTGGGCCCGGTCCGCACCCCTTCCGCGAGTGACGACGAGCCCCGACAGAGCACCGCTCTGCCGGGGCTTTCGGCCGTGACCCGACTGTCAGCCGCGACCCGGCTGTCAGCCGCGCGGGCGCAGTGCGTGGCGCTCGCCCTCCGACAGGCCGCCCCAGACGCCGAAGCGCTCGTCGTTGGCCAGGGCGTACTCCAGGCAGGCCACCCGCCCCTCGCACGCCCCGCACAGCCGTTTCGCGTCGCGCAGGGACGAACCGGGCTCCGGGAAGAAGAAGCCGGGGCCCGTCTGCGCGCAGAGGGCGAGTTCGTACCAAGAGGCGTCCGTCGTCGCCGTTGCCGTGCGTTCGCTCGTGTTCATCGACATGCGCAGATACTCACCGCGCGCGATGTACGTCCGATCAACGACCGATCAACAACGTCGTGATGGGGTCGCGAGCACACCGGAGGGAGTGCGCCGCGACGGCCGAGAAGTCCCCGCGGCGCGCGTGCAACCGGCGGATGGGCGTGCGCGGTCGGAGACGTAGTGGAACGGGATCGCGTGGCGCAGTGACGTCCCGCGCGTTCTCGCACCTCGGCTGACATGACGCCCGGCTGCCACGGGCGCGAGGTCCGAGCCGCGGGCCCCGGGCCCCGGGCCCCGGGCCCCGGGTCAGGATGCCAGGCGGGCGAGGGCCAGCGCGTGGGCGCGGTCCAGGGAGTCGGCGGCGGTGCACGGGACGTCCGGCTGTACGCCGACGCCCTCCCAGTTCGCGCCGGAGACGGGGTTGACGGCGCGGCCGACGGGGACGGTGGCTTCCAGGTGCGGGTGCACCGTCCAGCCCTGGCACGGATGTGCGCCGCCACGCGTGCGCTCGCCCACGACCACGGCGCGGCCGAGCTGCTGGAGGTCGTACGCCAGCTCCTCGGCGGCAGAGAAGGTGGTGCCACTGGACAGCACGTACAGCGGCTTGGTGCCGCCGAAGCGCGCGCCGGGAACGTGCGGCAGGCTCCAGGACTGCTCGCTGCGCTCGCCGCCGCGCCAGTGCATGGTGTTGAGGTGGGTGCGCTCGTCGAGCAGGTAGCTGCAGACGAAGGCGACCGTGTCCGGGTCGCCGCCCCGGTTGGCGCGCAGGTCCACGATCAGCGCCTGGGCGCGGGAGGCCAGGGTGAGCGCGGCGCTCAGCGGTTCGGCGGTCCACTCCAGCGGAAACAGCATCGGCGCCAGCTCCACCACGGCGACCCCTCCGTCGAGCAATTCCACCCGGGGCACCCCGCCCAGCGAGGTGTCGAAGTCCCGGCGCATGGCGTCCCGGGTGGCCGCCCCCCGCTCCGGGGAGACCGGGTCGGCGTGGTGCTTCAGTCTCAGGTGCCGGTCGCCGTTGACGGACTGCAGGTCCGCGGTGACCCGTCGGGAGAGCTCCTCGGCGTCGTCGACGTCGTAAGCCCCCTCGGCGAGGCGTCGTCGCAGCAGGCCGGCGAGCTGCTGGGCCATCTCGGGGAACACGTAGTTCCCGGTCAGCAGTCGGACCGTCTCGTCGATGACGGGGGCAGGCAGGAGCTTCGTCAGAGTCGTCATGGCAGGGAGTAGAGCACCGCCCTTGCGAAAGCGTCAAGGAATTTAGACACTTTCGGTATGAGCGATCAGCCTTCCTACCCGCCCCCTCCTGAGGACGTCCTGGAGATCAGCGCGCCGGAGCAGTTCGCGGCGCTCGCCCACCCGTTGCGTCAGCGGTTGCTCTTCGCCCTGAGCCAGCGGCCCGCCACCGTCAGCCGGCTCGCGGAGCAGCTCGACGCGAAGAAGGGCAACCTCGCCCACCACCTCAAAGTGCTCCGCGAAGCCGGGCTGGTCCACATCGCCGAGACCCGCCGGGTCCGCGGCGGCACCGAGCAGTACTACCAGCGCACGGCCCGCCACATGCTCGTCGCCGAACCCCGGGCGGCGGGCACCGCCGCGATGCTCGCCGCGGTCGCCCAGGAGCTGGACCGCTCCGCCGCCGAGCCCCACCTGACATTGCGCCACCTGCGTCTCGGCCCCGCGAAGGCGAGAGAACTCGGCGAGGTCCTCACCCACCTGGTCGACGGGGCCGAGGAAGACGGGGAGGACCAGCCCGTCCACGGCGTGTTGGTGGCGCTCTACCAGCAGGCTCCGCCGACCCGCGCCACCGGTTCCGCCGAGCGGCACCCACCCGAGGAGACAGGGTGATCACGGAGCACCAGCGGCGGGTGCGCGAGCGCTGCCTCGCCGCCCCCGTCATGCCGGCGCCGCCGCCCTGGCGGCCGGTCCCGGACCGCGGAACCCCGATCGGCGGCCCGCTCGGCATCGGTTTCGCGGCCCCTCCGGACACCGGTCTCACCCTGGCCGTCGCGACCAGCAGCGACCTCACCCTCCGGGCCCGCCCGCCATTCCCAGGCCAGGACTGAACGCGGCTTCGCCCTCGCGCACTTCGGGGCCACGGGCCGGGGCCCGGGTCAGTCCTCGTGTTTGGCGCGGCTCGGTTGGACGCGCTTCGGTTCGCCCGGCATCTTCGGGTAGTCCGGGGGGTACGGCATGTCGCCCATGCCGTGCTCGTGTTCGTCGCGCTCCGCCAGGGCCAGGACGGCGTCCAGGCTGAAGGCGTGGTCGTCCATGTCCGCGTGGAGGTCGCCGAGTTCGGCGAAGCGCTTCGGCATCGTCACGATGTCGAAGTCGCGGGGCTCGGCCGCGTCGACCTCGTCCCAGCGCAGCGGTGCGGAGACCGGGGCGTGGGGGCGGGGGCGGACGGAGTAGGCCGAGGCGATGGTGCGGTCGCGCGCGGTCTGGTTGTAGTCAACGAAGATCCGCTCGCCACGCTCCTCCTTCCACCAGGCCGTGGTGACCTTGCCCGGCATCCGGCGCTCCAGTTCCCGGCCCAGGGCGATCGCGCACCGCCGGACCTCCGTGAACGTCCAGCGCGGCTCGATCGGGACGAAGACGTGCAGGCCCCGGCCGCCCGAGGTCTTGGGCCAGCCGCGCAGGCCCAGCTCCTCCAGCAGCGCGCGCAACTCATGGGCCGCCGCCACCGCGTGGTGGTAGTCGGTCCCGGGCTGGGGGTCGAGGTCGATGCGCAGTTCGTCGGGGCGGTCGGTGTCCCCGCGGCGCACCGGCCACGGATGGAAGGTCAGGCAGCCCAGGTTCGCGGCCCACAGCACCGCGGCCGGCTCGGTCGGGCAGATCTCATCGGCCGTGCGCCCACTGGGGAAGGCGATGTGGGCGGTCGGGATCCAGTCGGGCAGGTTCTTCGGCGCGCGCTTCTGGAAGAAGGACTCGCCGTCCACCCCGTCCGGGAAGCGCTCCAGGGTGGTCGGGCGGTCGCGCAGGGCGCGCGTGATGCCCGGCGCCACGGCCAGGTAGTACCGCGCGACGTCCAGCTTGGTCAGGCCGCGCTCGGGAAAGTAGATCTTGTCCGGGCTCGACAGCCGTACGGCCCGCCCGCCCGCGTCCAGCTCGATCGCATTGCCCGCAGCACCCATGTGCGCCACGGTAGGCGGGCCCGGCCCACCTCGCATACCGGGCGAGTGCGGACGTACCACCGCAGAATCGGTGACAAGGAGGAGACGTGGAGGAGACATGGATCTGCCGGTGATGCCCCCCGTGAAGCCGATGCTCGCGAAGTCCGTGGCCCGGATTCCCGCGGGCATGCAGTACGAGGCGAAGTGGGACGGCTTCCGCGCCATCGTCCACCGGGACGGGGACGAGATCGAGATCGGCAGCCGCACCGGCAAGTCCCTGACCCGCTACTTCCCCGAGCTGGTGACGGCGCTCCAGGAGAACCTGCCCCCGCGCTGCGTGGTGGACGGGGAGATCGTGATCGTTCAGGGCGGGCGGCTGGACTTCGACCGGCTCACCGAGCGCATCCACCCCGCGCAGTCCCGCGTCACCCTCCTGGCCGAGAAGACCCCGGCCAGCTTCATCGCCTTCGATCTGCTCGCGCTCGGCGACGAGGCGTTCCTCGACACCCCGCTCGCCGACCGGCGCACCACGCTCACCGAGGTCCTGTCCACGGCCCGTCCCCCCGTCCATCTCGCGCCCGCGACCACCGACCCCGCGCTCGCGCGGGAGTGGTTCGACCGGTTCGAGGGCGCCGGGCTCGACGGGGTGATCGCCAAACCGCTCGATCTGCCCTACCGGCCCGATGCCCGCCTCATGTTCAAGATCAAGCACGAGCGTACGGCCGACGCCGTCGTCGCGGGTTTCCGTTTCCACAAGAGCGGTCCGATTGTCGGATCGCTTCTCCTCGGCCTCCACGACGAGCACGGCGCGCTCCAGCACGTGGGCGTCTGCGCCGCCTTCCCCATGAAGCGCCGCGCCGAACTCGTCGAGGAGCTCGAACCGCTGCGCATGGCGAGCCCCGAGGGCCACCCCTGGGCGGCCTGGACCGAGGAGTCCGCCCACGAGAGCGCCCGGCTGCCCGGCGCGCAGAGCCGCTGGAGCGGCAAGAAGGACCTCTCCTGGGTACCGCTGCGCCCCGAGCGGGTGGTGGAAGTGGCCTACGACCACATGGAGGGCGACCGCTTCCGGCACACCGCCCAGTTCCGCCGCTGGCGGCCCGACCGGGTGCCGGAGAGCTGTACGTACGCCCAGCTGGAGGAGGTCGTCGGCTACGACCTGGCCGAGGTGCTCGGCCTCACGACGACGTGAGCTTCTCCCACTCCAGGCGGTCCGGACCCGCCACGTTCGGCGTGTACTGCGGCCGGTCCGCCAGCCAGCGCGCGACCCGGGCCCGGATCTCCGGGTCGGCGTAGGCCCGCTCCGGCGTGTCGGCCAGGTGACGGACCCGCGCCCGGGCCCGCATGACCTCCGGGTCGTCCAGGGCGCAGTCGAAGAGGGCGGCCATCTCGCGCGCCGTGCCCGTGCGGCCGGCCCGGGTCGCGAACCGCTCCCCGATCGCCGCGTCGGCCACCACCTGGAAGTCGAACCACGGCTTGAGGGTGCGCACCGCCCACGCGTGGTGCTCGGCCGCGAACCGGACCGACCCGGGGTCCTGGTGCGCCGTACGGGCCACCCGCAGCGCGGCCCACAGGGCGAGCGAGGTGCCCTGCCCCAGGGTCGGGTTGGTGTGGGTGATCGCGTCCCCGATCGGTACGAACCCGCTGACCACCGGCCCCCGCTCGTCGACCAGCGCACTCCACCGGTTGTCCAGCCCGGCCGTGGCCATGACCTCGGACAGCGGTTCCGCGCCCAGCTCCAGCCAGGCCGCGCCGGGCGGGAAGGCACGGGCGGCGGCCTCGAAAACGGCCGGGTCACGCAGCGCGGAGCGGGTCGCGTCCTGCGTGTGCACGAACAGCGTCACCGCGAACACCCGGTTGTCGGCGGGGAAGACGGCGCACCCGGCGAAGGCGCCGCCGGTCACCGTCCACGGGCGGCGCGGCCCGTCGTCGAGCCCCTCCGGCAGCCGGTACCAGCGGCAGAAGTAGGCGAGCCCGGTGCGGTGGCGCTCCACGACGGCCGGGCGGCAACCCGCCTCCGCGAGCCACCGCTCGGCTCCCCCGCGCCGGCCCCCCGCGTCCACGACGAGGTCGCCCTCGTACTCCCCCGCCGCCGTCTCCACACCTGTGACCCGGATGCCCGGTGCGTCCTGCGCCGTGGCCGCCGGCCCGCCCGGCGCACCGGAGGCCGCCGTCCCCGCCGCCACCACCCCGCCCGCCCGTTCCGTCAGCAGTCCGGTCACCGGCTCGCCGTACCGCGCGACCACCCCCGGCTCGGCGCGCAGGGCCGTGGCCAGGGCGCTCTCCAGCACGATGCGGCGGGCCTGGAGCATCACGAGGTCCTCGTCCCCGGGCCGTGCGGCCGGGCGTTCCTCGAACCAGTCCAGCTCGTGGCGCTCCCGCGCGCCGAGGCGGAGCATCTCCCGGTGCACGTCCGGCAGTGCGTCGCGCAGCAGGTTGCGGGCCGCCCCGAGCAGGACGTGGGGCTGCGTCGCCTGCGGTACGGAGAGCCGCCGCCAGCCGAAGAAGTCCCGGTCCAGGGCGGTTCCCGGGGCCCGGGTGTCGCGTTCGAACAGCTCGGCCGTGTGCCCGTGCCGCGCCGCCAGCAACGCGGTGGCCAGCCCTCCGACGCCGCCCCCGATGACCAGCACATGTGCCATTGCGTCCCCCTGAGCCGATGAACGGTACGACGATCAGACCGCCCAGAGCCTGCGCGGGCGGACCCGGAGCGAAACCCGCACAGGTGAGCGAGGGCCGGGCCTCACGCGTCATCCACCCCCGCCGCTTCCGCCGGTCCCGCCGCCCCCACCGCTCCCGCCACGCCGCCGGCCCCTGCCGCTGTCGCCGCTTCCGCCACCGCCGCCCGGATCTCCGCCTCGAGCAGATCCGCGTTGATCTCGATCGCCGCGCGCACCCCCTGCGCGGCCGCGGCGATCACGTTGTCCGTCGGCGAGGTCACATTGCCCGCCACCCACACCCCCGCGAGCGCAGTGGCCCCGCCCGGCCCGGCCTCGACCCGGGTGCCGAGGTCGTGTCCCTCGTGTACCTGACGGACCGCCGTGAGGCCCAGACCGCTCAGCACCCCCGAACGGGCCGTGAACCGCGGGGCCACCACCAGCGCGGAGCACGCGACGACGCCCCCGCCCGCCAGGGTCACGCCCGCGAGCCGGTCGTCCTCGGTCAGCGTCAGCCCGCGGACCTCGCCCTCGGCCACCCCGATGCCCCGCGCGGCCAGCGCGGCGCGCTCCCCGTCCGGCACCCGCCAGGTGTGCGCGAGCAGGGTGACGTGGGCGCTCCACTGCCGCCACAGGTGTGCCTGGTGCAACGCGCGCGGTCCGGTGGCCAGCACCGCGAGCGGCAGGTCCCGCACCTCCCAGCCGTGGCAGTGCGGGCAGTGCAGTACGTCGCGGCCCCAGCGGGCGGCCAGCCCCGGTACGCCGGGCAGCTCGTCCCGCAGCCCGGTGGCGACCAGCAGCCGGGCTGCGCGGACGGTGGAACCGTCGTCCCGGCGCACCAGGAAGCCGCCCCCGGGCAGCGGATCGGCGGCGATCGCCGCACCGGGAACGATCCGGACGCCGTAACCGATCGCCTCCGCGCGTCCCCGGGCCAGCAGAGTGGCCGGGTCCACGCCGTCATGGCCGAGGTAGCCGTGCACCTGGGCGGCCGGAGCGTTGCGCGGGCTGCCCGCGTCGATCACCAGGACCGAGCGCCGGGCCCGCGCCAGGGTCACCGCCGCGCTGAGCCCCGCGGCCCCGCCGCCCACGACGACGACCTCCACCGGCCGCGCGTCCCGTCCCGCCCCGGAATCCGCCCCGCCGACCCCACCCACGACATCCACCGCACCCACAGCACTCACCACACCCACCACACCCACCACGCCCACCACACCCATCCTCGTCGCGGCCACGCCGACGCGGGCCGCCCTTTCCACCCTGCGCCTTCATGTTGACAAATGGTCTTGCCGAACCGGCAAATGGGATCATGGCTGCCGCCGAGGACGACGACGAGGATGTCACCCGGGTGCTCACGACCGTGGGCCCCCGCCTGCGCGCACTGCGCCAGGAGCGCGGGACCACGCTCGCCCAGCTCAGCGAAGCCACCGGAATCTCGCTCTCCACGCTCTCCCGGCTGGAATCCGGACGGCGCCGCCCCACCCTGGAGCTGCTGCTCCCGCTCGCGAAGGCCCACCGCGTCGCGCTCGACGAGCTGGTCGGCGCCCCGGACACCGGGGATCCGCGGATCCGCCCGCGCCCCTTCGTCCGGCACGGGACGACGTACATCCCGCTGACCCGGAACCTCGGCGGGGTACACGCCTTCAAACAGATCCTCCCGCCCGCCACCGAACAGGTGAGCCTCCCCCAGCTGGGAGTGCACGAGGGCTACGAATGGCTGTACGTCCTGTCCGGAAAGCTCCGGCTGGTGCTCGGCGACCACGACCTCGTCCTGAGCGCCGGGGATGCCGCGGAGTTCGACACCCGCACCCCGCACGCCTTCTTCAACGCGATCGCGCAGCCGACGGAGTACCTGAGCCTCTTCGGGCCCCAGGGCGAACGGATCCACGTCCGGGCCCGGCCCGCCGCGCGAGAGAAGGACGCCTCATGACCACCCCGGCCACCCTGTACGAACCGACGGCGGCCGTCCTGCACACCTGGCGCCCGGACCTCGCCGCGCTCCCACCGGTCCCACCGGTCCCGCAACTCCCGCCGCCGAGTGCGCCCCCGTCGTACGACTACCCGCTGGCCCCGCCGGAGTAGGCACCCGCCGGTCAGGCCCACACGCGTCGGACCCGCACGCGTCGGACCCGCACCTGTCAGACCCGCCCCCCCCGGCCCTCGCCCCTCAGGCCCGCACCCCCACCCGCGGCGCGAAGTCGCCCTCGCCCAGGTCCTCCGCCAGCAGCCGCTTCGCGATCGCGTCGGCGGCCACCCGCAGTTCGGCGCTGCGCGGCCGGCCGCGGTCGCGCTCCAGCTGGTCCCCGAGCCAGTCGGCCCAGGCACCGGAGATGACCCCGGCCTCCCGCGTCCCGGCCGGGGTCAGCGAGAAGAAGGTGCCCTCGCGCGTGAGGTAACCCTCTTCCTCCATCCGGTCGAAGACCGGCAGCAGCACCTCCGGGGGCAGCGCGCGGCGGGCCGCGACCAGGCCCAGGCTGGCGTAGCCGACCGTGCGGGTCAGCAGGTCCACCTGCATCACCGCCCACGCGCCCGCCATGTCGAGCCGGGTGTCGGAGGCGTTGACGATGCCCCGCGCCTGCTCCGGCCCCATGGTCCGAATGATCTTGCCCACCGCCAGCTCCAGCAGTTTGGCCGAATCCCCCGAGGCGGTGGCCGGGGAGGCGAATCCGTCACCCATGTCCGTCGAGCCGGCCCGGGCGCTGTCGCGCAGCCGGACCTGCTTGAGGAAGAGCGCGACGACGAAGCCGAACGCCGCGACCGGCACGGTCCACAGGAACACCGTCCGCAGCGCGTCCGTGTACGCGGCGATCACCGGGCCGGCCGCCGCCGGGTCCAGGCCGTGCACCCCTTGCGGGCTCTGCGCTTCGGTGGCGATCCGGGTCGCGTCGCCCCCGGTGGCCCGGGCCGCCTCGGCCACCGCCGATGTCAGGGCGGGCTTCAGGCTGTTGGCGTAGATGGTGCCGAACACCGCCGTCCCGAAGGCGCTGCCCAGGGTCCGGAAGAAGGTGACGCCGGAGGTGGCCGTGCCGAGGTCGGCGTAGTCCACGGTGTTCTGCACGGCGATCGTCAGAACCTGCATGGACAGGCCGATCCCGACGCCGAGCACGAACATGTACAGCGATTCGAGCGCGACGCCGGTCCCCGGCCCCATGCGGGACAGCAGGTAGAGGCCGACGCCCATGACCAGGGAGCCCACGATGGGGAAGATCCGGTACCGCCCGGTCTTGCTGGTGACGTTGCCGCTGAAGATGGAGGCGATCAGCAGACCGAAGACCAGCGGCAGGGTCCGTACGCCCGAGACCGTGGCCGAATCCCCGTCCACGTACTGGAGGTAGGTCGGCAGGAAGGTCATCGCGCCGAGCATGGCGAAGCCGACGACGAAGCTCAGCACCGAGCACACCGTGAAGACCGGGTTCAGGAACAGCCGCATGGGCAGCATCGGTTCGGCCGCCCGGGTCTCGGCCACGCAGAACAGCCCGAGAGCGACCACCCCGCCCACGAAGAGACCGATGATGACGGGCGAGCCCCAGGCGTACTCGTTGCCGCCCCAACTCGTGCCCAGGATCAGGGCGCTGGAGCCGATGGCGACGAGGGCGATGCCGAGGTAGTCGATGACGGGATGCCCGGCCGCCCGTACCGAGGGGATCGTACGGGCGGCCGCCACCACGACCAGGATCGCGATCGGCACATTGACGTAGAAGGCCCAGCGCCAGCTCAGGTGGTCGGTGAACAGGCCGCCCAGCAGCGGTCCGATGACGGTCGCGACGCCGAACACGGCGCCGATCGCGCCCTGATACTTGCCGCGTTCGCGCAGGGGCACCACATCCGCGATCAGCGCCATGGCGGTGACCATCAGGCCGCCCGCGCCGATGCCCTGCACCCCTCGCCACACGATGAGGAGGAGCATGTTGCCCGCGAGTCCGCAGAGGAACGAGCCGGTGATGAAGACGACCGCGGAGATCTGGAAGACGACCTTCCGGCCGAAGAGGTCACCGAACTTGCCCACCAGGACCGTGGCGATGGTCTCCGCGAGCAGGTACGAGGTGACCACCCAGGACATGTGGTCCCCGCCGCCGAGGTCCGCCACGATCGTGGGCAGGGCGGTTCCCACGATCGTCTGATCGAGTGCGGCCAGCAGCACGCCCAGCATGATCGTGCCGAAGATGACGTTCCGCCGCCGCCGGTCGAGCACGGGCGGCGCGGCGGCTATCGCGGGGGCTGTGGTCACATCTCGCACTCTCACAGCGCCGGGGCCCGGCCGCATGCGGCGCTCGGCCGAACGGGTCAGCGCAGGTAGGCCAGCCCCGGGTGCTCCCGTACGTACCCGTCCAGCAGCCGCCGGGCCACCGCCACCGAGTCCACCAGCGGGTGCAGCGCGAAGGCCTTGACCGCGTCCCGGCGGGAGCCGCTCGCGGCCGCCGCCAGGACCTCCCGCTCGACCCCCTTGACCGCGGTCACCAGCCCCACGGCGTGGTAGGGCAGCGGATCCACGGCCACCGGGTGCGCGCCGTTGGCGTCGACCAGGCAGGGCACCTCGATGACGGCCCCCGGGTCGAGCACGGACAGGGTGGTGCGGTTGCGGACGTTGAGGATCAGGGTGGTGCGCTCGTCCCGGGCGATGGCCCGCATCAGCGCGAGGGCCACCTTCTCGTAGCCGCCGGACTCCAGGTCGCTCTCCTCGCGGTCCCCGGCGCCCGCCGCCTCCCGGTTCTCGGCCATGTAGGTGGCCTCGCGCTCGGCCCGGGTACGGTCCCAGGCGGTGAGCGCGGCTCCGGCCGGCTGCCCGGGGCGCTCCGCCTCGGCGTAGAAGGCGCGCTGCTGGTCGCGCAGGAAGGCGCCGCGGGTCTGCTCGGCCTCCTGGTAGGCGCGCACCGTCTCGCGGTTGAAGTAGTAGTAGTGGAGGTACTCGTTCGGGATCGCGCCGAGCGAGCGGAGCCAGTCGGCGCCGAAGAGTCGGCCCTCCTCGAAGGATTCGAGGGCGGCGGTGTCGGCCAGCAGCCTCGGCAGCTCGTCCCGGCCGCCCACGTGCAGGCCGCGGACCCAGCCCAGGTGGTTGAGGCCGACGTAGTCGATCCAGGCCTCCTCGGGACGGGCGCCGAGCAGCCGGGCGATCCGGCGCCCGAGGCCCACCGGGGAATCGCAGATCCCGATGACCCGGTCGCCCAGCTCCTCGGCCATCGCCTCGGTGACCAGTCCGGCCGGGTTGGTGAAGTTGATGACCCAGGCCTCCGGGGCACTGCGGGCGATCCGGCGCGCGATCTCGCGCGCCACCGGCACCGTGCGCAGGCCGTACGCGATCCCGCCCGCGCCGACCGTCTCCTGGCCCAGCACGCCCTCGGCCAGGGCGACCCGCTCGTCGGTGGCGCGTCCGTCCAGGCCGCCGACGCGGATGGCGGAGAAGACGAAGTCGGCCCCGCGCAGGGCCTCGTCGAGGTCCTTGGTGGCCGTCACCTCCGGCGCGTCGGGCACCCCGGCGGCCGCGGCCTGGTCCGCGAGCACCCGGGCCATCGCGGTGAGGCGGCCGGGGTCGGCGTCGTACAGCGTCACCTGGGTCACCCGGCCCTCGGCGTGGTCACCGAGCAGGGCCCCGTACACCAGCGGTACCCGGAAACCGCCCCCGCCGAGGATCGTCAGCCGCACGTGCCTACCGCCCTTCGCCCGCGCGGCGTCGCGCGCCGCGCTCCGTGCCACCCGTCCGTGCCACCCGTCCGTGCCACCCGTCGTGCCACATTCCGCGACACCAGTGTCACCCGGCCGGTCACTCCACCGGCGACGGCACGGCGCGCAGCCGCGCCGCGGTCTGCGGCGGGCCTCCGGCTCCGACGGGCGCGGGCCCGACCGGTACGCCCTGCGGCGCCGACAGGATCAGGGTGACCCGGGTCAGCCCCATCGCGTCCAGCATGTGGCCGGATTCGGCCACCATCCGGCAGCGGGCCACGCCCCAGCGCGGGTCCGGATGCCGTACGGAGCGCACCGCTCCGTCCCGCTCGGCCGCCTCGGCCCCGTAGGTGCTGAGCCAGTGCGGAACGCCGTACCGGTAGGCGGCCTCCATGAACGGATCGCGGGCCACCTCCTGGCGGATGCTGCGCAGTCCCTCGTCGTCGGGGTCGGCGGCCAGGCCGGTCGCGAACTGCGCGAGCAGCGGTACGCACCAGGCCGGTTCGTGGTCCTCCAGCACGGCCGCGGCGTCCGGGTGGAACAGCACGAACCGCAGGAAGTTGTCGTCCGGCAGCGCGGTGGGGTGTGGGCGAACGGCCCGGAACAGCTGGTCGAAGGCCGAATTCGTGAGCGCCACGTCCCACCGGTGGTCGACCAGGAAGCTCGGGTAGGGCAGCGCCTCCATGAGCGCGGCGTAGTCGCGCAGATAGTCCCGCTGCGCCGGGTCGGCGGGCAGCCGGTTCTCCTCGGCCGCGCGCCAGGTGGGCGGCGGATCGCGGTCCACCATGACGCGGAAGAGCCAGAAGCACTGGCGCTCGCTCATCTCGAGCGCTTCCGCGAGGGCGAGCAGCTTGCGGTCCGTCCACTCCTTGACCAGGCCGCGTTCCCAGTTGCCGTACGCACGCACACTGATGCGCAGACGCGCGGCCATGTCCTCCTGGCTGAGGTTCAGCTCTTCGCGCCGCTGGCGCAAAATCTCCTTGCGCCGCTCCGACCGCACCGCGCCACGGACGGGCTCCTCACCCGTCAGGCGCGCCTCACCGGCTCGGGCGAGGCCATCGGACGGGCCCACCGCTGCGAGATGTGGCACCGAGAGCTCCCCCTTCTCACGGTCTGGATCTTCATGAGCGTCTGGACCGTCTGGATCTTCATTTCCGTGTGGCGATCCTGCTACCGACTTCATTCGAGTGTCAACTATTGTGGCAATTCCAGCCTCTTGACAGCTTATTCACGCCACAGCTGTGGCAAGTTCTAGCCCTTGAAGGGGAGAAGGGTTAGCCTCCAGGAGCCGACCATGTGCCCGAACCGACCCTCGCGCGATCTAGGAGAACCACTGGTGACAGACGGCTTCCCGGCTCCCGTCGCGGTGGCCAACGTGCCCTTGGCAGCCACCGTAACGCGCGTCGCCGAACTCGCGGGCAAGCTGGGACACGACCAGGGCGAGGTCTTCGATCTGCGCCGCCTCTCGGAGGCGTCCGGGGTTCCGGCCGACGTGGTCAAGAGCCTGCTGGAGGGCCGCCCCACCGACGAGCCCGATCTGCAGACCCGGTTCCTGCAGCGCCTGGACCTGCTCCGGCGCACCCGCGTCAAGCCCAACGGCCGCCGCTACACGCAGCAGGAGATCGCGGACGGCGCCGGCATGTCCCGCCAGCAGGCCGGTGCCCTGATCAACGGCGACCGGCGGCCCACGATGGAGCACTGTGACGCCATCCAGCGCTTCTTCGGGGTGCACGCGGGCTTCCTCGCAGCGCACGACGCCGACGCCCTCACCGACGCACTGCTGCGCACCGAGCAGCAGTTGCTCCAGGATTTCGCGGGGCGCGAGCGGCAGACCGTACCCGTCCAGGCTTCAACGGGCGATCCGCTGGCAAGACTTCTCCAGAACCACGGCGTCCGGGGCATCGCCTGGCGCGCCGCCCAACTGCCCAGCGACAAACACCGGGACAAAGTGACCGAATGGCTGGACATGCTCCTCGAAAGCGTCAAACCGACAGAATCGTGACCCAGTCGAAAGCCTGGGTCTGACCCTTGAGTCCTGATCCGGATCCGCGCCGACGGGGAGAACGGTGAGCATAGGCAGAGAGCAGCGGCGGCTGTGCGGAGAGCTGGTGGCGGCCATCCGTCTGGCCGCCCCCGTGGAACCCGTGGACCTCTACACCACCCTGTGCGAGGGCATGAGCAAACACCGCGGGCGCCCGGTGGAGTTCCGCATGGCGTCGTTCCCCCCGGGGACGGCCAGCGGCCTGTGGCTCGACATGGCGGACCGCGACCTGGTCGTCGTGGAGGAACGCACCGCCCCGGACCACCAGTTGGTGATCCTCGGCCACGAGCTGTGGCACATGAAGGCGGGCCACTGCAGCCATCACGTGGACGGCGCGGCGGTGGCCGCCCGGCTGCTGTCCGAGGAGGCCGACCTCAGCGAAACGGTCCGCCGGGTCGCCGCGCGCACCCGCGCCGACGTCCAGGAGGAGACGGAGGCGGAGACCTTCGGCCTGCTGCTCGGCAGCAAGTGCCGTCCCTGGCTGTCGGCCTCCCTGGGGCCGCAGCCGACCCAACGCGACAAGCTGGCGGGGCGCATCGAGGCGTCCCTCGGCTATCGAGGACCAAGAGGCTGAGAGCGTGCTGACCAAGTGAAGGGCCTGGACTTCTACATTCCGGCCGGTGTGCTGGTGATCGCCTTCACCTGCAAGCTGCCGGGCCTGACCCGGCATTGGCGCGACCCCCTCGTCCGGGCCGTCAGCGTGCTGCTGCTCGTCGCCAGTTCGGTGTTCTTCTTCGCGGCGCCGCCCACCATCGCCGCCGTCAACCGGATCACCGGGATACCCAACTTCTCGGCGCCCCTGGTCTACTGCATACTCACCGCCTTCAGCGCCTCCTGCCTGCTGCTGCTGATCAACTGGCGGGGCGGCCCCGACGAGCGCGCGCGCTCCCTCTCCCGCTGGTGCGTGGGCTCGTACAGCGCGGTGATCCTGTCGCAGTTCTCCCTGTTCGCCATCGGCGGCGCCCCGGTGGAGCGGCTGCGGGACTTCGACACGTACTACGCGAACACCCCCTTCATCCGCGAGATGATCCTCATCTACCTCGTCGCGCACACCGTGGCCGCCGTCGTGATGACCGTGCTGTGCCGGCGCTGGTCCCTGCACGTGCGCGGTTCGCTGCGCTCGGGGCTGATCCTCATGGTGTGCGGCTTCATGCTCAACCTGGTCTTCGACGCGGCGAAGTTCGCTGCCGTCGGCGCCCGTTGGGCCGGGCAGGACCTCGACGTGCTGAGCACCGCGGTGGCCCCGCCCGTCGCGTCCTTCTCCGCGCTCCTGATCGGCACCGGCTTCGTACTCCCCCTGGTCGTCCAGCAACTGTCGGCGCTCTACCAGACCTGGGCGACGTACCACCGGCTCGGACCGCTCTGGCGCGAGCTGCGCACGGTCGTCCCGCACGGTTCGCGCGCGGTGCGCATCTCGTGGTGGTCCGCGGCCGATCTGCGGGTCACCCAGCGCGTCGCGGACATCCACGACGGCATCCTGCACCTCGACCCGTACTTCGACCACGGGCTGCGCGACCGGGCCAGGGCGGCCGCGCTCACGGCGGGCGCGGCGATCGCCCAGGCCGAGGCCACGGCCGAGGCCGTGATGGTCGCGGCCGCCGTGCGGGCCCGCGCCGCCGACCCGGAGGAGAAGGTCATAGGCTCCGCGGACGCCTACACGTCGGCCACCGCGCAGGGGCCGCGCGATCTCGTCCGCATCTCGCGCGCCCTCCGCCGCTCCCCCGCAGTAGCAGAGACCCGCCGGAGCGCGGCCAGTACGGAAAGCAGCCACCCATGAGCGACACCACGAGCCGCGCGCAGTCCGGCGGTCCGAGACGGATACCGGCGCCGCGCGAGGCCGTCGTGATCGGCGGAGGCCTGACCGGAATGCTCGCCGCCGCCGCACTCGCCCCGTACGCCGACCGGGTCACCGTCATCGAGCGGGACGTCCTCCCCCGGTCCGACGCGCCCCGCGCCTTCCTCCCGCAGGCCCAGCACGCGCACCTGCTCTGGTCGGGCGGCGCCGAGGCGATCGAGGGCCTGCTGCCCGGGTTCTCCGAGCGGCTGCTCGCGGCGGGCGCCCGCCGGATCCCGCTGACCTCCGGCATGGTGGCCCTCTCCCCCGGCGGCTGGTACCGCCGCTGGCGGCCCACCCACTACCTCCTGGCCGCCACCCGGGACCTGGTCGACTGGATCGTGCGCGAGCAGGTGGCCGCGCTGGCCGGCGTCCGGGTCGTCGAGGACACCCGGGTGCTGGGACTGACCGGCGACTCCGGGCGGGTCACCGGTCTGCGGATCACCTCCGGGGACGGGACCGAGGAACTCCTGGCGGCCACCCTCGTGGTGGACGCGAGCGGTCGCGGCACCCGCAGCCCCCAGTGGCTGCGGGAGCTCGGCGTGCCTCCGGTGCGCGAGGAGCTGGTCGACTCCGGCCTGGTGTACGCGAGCCGTCTCTACCAGGCGCCGCCCGGCACCGAGGACTTCCCCGTGGTCAACGTCCAGGCGGCGGCCGGCGATCCGCGCCCCGGCAGGACCGCGGTCATCATGCCGGTCGAGGGCGGCCGCTGGATGGTCACCCTGTCCGGCACCAAGGGCGGCCGGCCGACCGCGGACAGCGGCGCCTTCGAGTCCTTCGCCCGCTCGGCGCGCCATCCGGTGGTCGCGGACCTCATCCGGTTCGCCACACCGCTGTCCGAGGTCTCGACCTTCTCCAACACCGCCAACCGGCGCCGCTACTACGAGAAGTCCCGTATCTGGCCGGAGGGTTACGTCGTCCTCGGGGACGCCGTGGCCTCCTACAACCCGGTGTACGGGCACGGCATGGCGGTGGCCGCGCAGGGCGCGCGCGCCCTGCGCCGGTCCCTGCTGGAGGCGGGCGGCCTGCGCGCGGCAGGACTGGCCCGGCGCGTCCAGCGCGCGGTGGCCGCGCCCGTGTCGGTGGCCTGGGGCCTGGCGACCGGGCAGGACATCTTCTACCCGGAGGCCGTCGGCAAGCGGCCGGGCGCGGCCGACAAACTGCTCGCGCGCTACGTCGGCCGCCTGGTGCGGACCGCCACCGCGGACTTCGTGGTGGCGACCGCGCTCACCGAGGTGATGACCCTGTCGGCGCCGGTGACCGCGCTGGTGCGCCCCCGGGTGCTGCTGCACGCGCTGCTGGGGCCGCGGATGCCCCAGCTGACGGGTCCGCCGCTGACCGAGCGGGAGCTGGGCTTCACCCGGCGGATGGAGCGGTGCGACCAGACGGACCGGTCGGACCAGTCCGAGCGGTCCGACCTCGCGGAGGCCGACCGCGCGGAGGCCGACCGCAGCGGGCCGGTGGAGCCGATGGAGCCCGCCGGTACCTGACCGCGCCGCGCGCCCGCGCGGGCCGCCGCCGCGTCCCGCCGCTACGTTCCCAGGGCGAGGGCGAGCGAGGGGAACAGGTCCTGGAACGGGGCCGCGGAGTCGATGCCCTCACGGCCGTACGGGGCGTCGAAGCTCCACACCATGAACAGCAGGAACACGATCAGCCCGCTGAACAGCCCGGCCAGCAGCAGCTCCCGCCCGGACCGCCGGATCTGCAGGGTGAAGATCAGCCCGATGGTGACCAGGCCGCCCGCGAGCAGCCCGAACCAGATCACGCCCGGCAGGGTGGCGCCCGAGCTCTGGGTGCGCGAGTGGCGGGCGTCGTCCGCGGTGGCGATCTGGTCCAGCAGCGGCTGGTAGGCCTGGGCCTGGAGTTCGGTGGCCGGGCTCTGGTGGGTGACGTCGCTGCGCAGCGTGCCCAGCAGGGTGGCGCCCTGCGGGGAGGAGTTCGCGC
The DNA here is from genome assembly GCF_040296485.1 of Streptomyces sp. NPDC002138. Taxonomy (NCBI): domain Bacteria; kingdom Bacillati; phylum Actinomycetota; class Actinomycetes; order Kitasatosporales; family Streptomycetaceae; genus Streptomyces; species Streptomyces sp. NPDC002138. The sequence continues at coordinate 129,279 of NZ_JBEOXE010000014.1, forward strand.
CGGAGGTCAGCAGCGGCCAGTCCACGTTGACGGTGTGCGTGACGTACGCGTCCACCTCGCCCCGGATCCGGTCGCGCACGGGCGCCGGGTAGACGTCGGCGCGCTGGGTGACCTCGTACAGCGACTGTGCCTCGCGGCGCACGTTGTCCTCGGCGGCGCCGCGCGCCTCCCAGACGCCGGCGATCGCCAGGCCGAGGACGATCGCGTAGACCACACCGACCATCATCGTCATGTACTCGATGACATCGGGGGTTTCGCTGGTGTCCTCGTCGGCGGCGACGCGGCGGTGACGCAGCGCGGTGCAGGCGAGGACGAGCGCGCAGACGAGCGCCATGGCGATGGCCAGGACCAGCCATTCGGACATGCGGGATCTCCCGTGGTGTGGATCGGTCGGTGGTCGGTCGGTGGTGGGGCCCGTAGGGGCCGGTTCGAGCCGTGCCTCAGGCGGTACGCCTCACGCGGTGCTCCGGCCGCTGCGCCCGCGCGGGCGCAGCGCCGCGGCCGCGAGGACCGCCGGGGTCGTGACGACCACCAGCAGCATCATGGTGGACAGCCCGCCCGCGGCCCGCCGCTGGAGTGCCGCGGAGTGGTACGGGCGGACGTGGAACCCCACCGCCGGAAGCGTCGCGGCCCGGGCGGGCGCGGGGCGCGGCAGCGGCGCGGGGTCCGCGGCGGCCGGGGGCGCCGGCTGTGCCACGGCCGCCGGGGGCCGTGGCCCGATGGCCGGGCGCGGGCCGGCGGCGGGCGGGGGCGCGGGCTGCGCCGGGTGCCGGACGGTCGGACCGGCGGGCCCGGGCAGGACCCCGGGGACGGAGGGCCGTACGGACGGCCGGGCGACGGGCGGCGGGTGGGCCGCGGGGGGATGCGTGGCCGGCACGCACAGGTCCACGCGGGCGCCGCCGGGCGGCACGTCCACGTGCCCGTGGAGCGGGCAGAACACGGCCACCAGCCCGGCCCCGGCGAAGTACTGCCAAGCGGTCACCGCACTGCCTCCCTGTTTCGCACTCGGTGTTCTCGGTGGTCCCGGGTGAAGAAACGATTGCGAGAGGGCTTCGATACGCCGCGGATCAGTCAAGATCGCTTTTGCAGGGGCTACTTCCGGCCATCGCGGCGGGGTTCACCCGCCCGGCCCAGTCCGCCACGGCGCCCGCCCCGCCCCCGGCCCATGATCGAGGGAGCGGAGCCGCAGCTCAGCGGGACGAGAGGGACGGTGCCGGGTGGAAGCCGACGGTCAGGAACATCTCGGGACGCTGGTCGACACGCTGATGGACGGGCTGTGGACCGATCTGGAGCGGCTGGCGGCGATCCCGTCGATCGCCTTCCCGGGCTATCCGGCGGAACCGGTCGAGGAGGCGCACGACCTGATCGTCTCGCTGCTGCGGGACGCGGGGGTCACGGCCGTCGAGCGGATCGACCTCCCCGACACGGCCCCGGTGATCTACGCCGAGATCCCGCCCCCGGACCCGGACGCCCCCACCGTGCTGCTGTACGCGCACTACGACGTCCAGCCCGCCGGCGCACCGGGCCTGTGGCTCTCCCCGCCCTTCGCACCGACCCCGGTCCCCGGCGGCCTGCGGGCGCGCGGCATCGCCGACGACAAGTCGAACGTGATCGCGCACCTGGGCATGCTGCGGGTGTACGGCGGCCGGCCGCCCGTCGGGATCAAGCTGGTGATCGAGGGCCAGGAGGAGTACGGCAGCGCCTTCGACGACTATCCGGCCACCGACCCCGGCCGCTTCGCCTGCGACGCGATGGTCATCGCCGACCTGGGCAATCTGCGTCCGGGCACGCCCACCCTGACCACGGGGCTGCGCGGTGCCTGCGAGGTCACCGTGGAGGTGCGCACGCTGGCCGAGCCCCGGCACAGCGGGGAGTTCGGCGGGGCCGCCCCCGACGCGCTGCTGGTCCTGCTGCGGGCCCTGGGCACCCTGCACGACGATGCCGGTGACGTGGCCGTGACGGGCCTGCGACGGGACGCGTGGGACGGTACTACGTACACCGAGGAGGAGTTCCGCGAGCTGGCCTCCGTCCGGGGTGATCTGCCCCTGATGGGGACCGGATCGCTGGGCGAGCGGCTGTGGAGCGGGCCCGCGATCACCGTCATCGGGCTGGACGCCCCGAGCGTGGACCACGCGGCCTCGGCCGTGGTCCCGTATGCCCGGGCCAAGCTGAATCTGCGCTTCCATCCCCATCAGGATCCGAAGGAGGCCCGGGCCGCGCTGGTCGCGCACCTGCGCGCGCAGCGCCCCTTCGGCATCCGGCTCACCGTCACCCCCGGCGACACCGGCCCCGGTTTCGAGGCCCGCACCGGCGGCCCCGCCTACCGGGCGGCGCTGACCGCGCTGAAGGAGGCCTGGGGCACGGACGCCTCGTACGTCGCGACCGGCGGCTCGATCCCCCTGGTGAACGGCCTGGCCAAGGCGGCGCCCGGGGCCGAGGTGCTGCTCTTCGGCGCGCAGGACAGCATGTGCAATCTGCACGCGCCCAACGAGCGGGTGCTGTTCTCCGAGCTGCGCAACACGGTGGTCGCGATGGCCGCCTTCCTGCGCGAGTACGCGGCGGACCACCGCGCCACGGGCGGCGCGTGGTGAGCGCCGCGAGCCCGGCCCCCACCCCCGCCGAGCCCGAGCCCGAGCCCGAGCCCGGTGCGGGAGGCGAACCACCGCCCCCGCCGCGGAAGTTCGCCTTCCCCAGCGCACTGACCATCCTGGCCCTGGTCACCGTGGCGATCTGGCTGCTGGCCTTCCTCATCCCCGCCGGCCAGTACGACCGCAACGACAGCGGCGCCCCGGTCGCGGGTACCTACCACCGGGTCTCGGGCACCCAGAGCTTCACCGACCGCCTGAACGACCTCTTCCTCGCCCCGGTCAACGGGCTGTACGGCCTCCAGGACACCACCACCGGCCAGGTCGGGCCGAGCCTGACCGGGGCGCTCTACGGCAGCGCGGGCGTGTTCCTCTTCGTCCTGGCCATCGGCGCGTTCATCACGGTGGTCTTCGCGACCGGCGCCCTCGACCGGGGCATCGCCCGCCTCGCCCACCGGCTGCGCGACCGCGGGGCGCTGCTGATCGCCGCCGTGATGCTGGTCTTCTCCGTCCTCGGGACGGTGGAGGGCTTCGCGGAGGAGACCCTCGGGTTCTACGGCCTGCTCGTGCCGATGATGCTGGCCCTCGGCTACGACCGGATGGTCGCGGTCGGCGCCTCGATCCTGGGCGCGGGCGTCGGCGTCCTGTGCTCCACGGTCAACCCGTTCGCGACCGGCGTGGCCTCCTCGGCCGCCGACATCTCGCTCGGCGACGGGATCGTCCTGCGCTTCCTGATGTGGATCGTGCTCACGGCGGTGACGATCCTCTACGTCATCCGCTACGCGAAGCGGGTCCAGCGGGATCCGGCGAAGTCCCTGTGCGGCTTCCTGCCCGGGGACCAGGAGCAGCAGGCGACCGGTGACGACGTGGTGGAGCCGGAGCTGACCCGGCTGCACAAGACGGTGCTCGTGCTGCTCGTCCTGGTCTTCGCCTTCATGATCTTCTCGGTGGTGCCCTGGTCGAGCGCGCTCACCGGCAAGGCGGACGCGACGCCGTACGGATGGGAGCTGGACTGGTCCTTCCCGCAGCTCTCGGCGCTCTTCCTGTGCGCGGCCGTACTGGTGGGCCTGGTGACGCGGATGGGCGAGGCCAAGCTCAGCTCCACGATCATCCAGGGCGCCGCCGACTTCATCTCGCCCGCCCTGGTCATCATGCTGGCGCGCGGGGTCACCGTCATCATGAACAACTCGAAGATCACCGACACGGTCCTGAACTCCATCGAGGGCGTGGTCAAGGGCACCTCGTCCGGGGTCTTCGCGGTGATCGTCTTCCTGGTGAACCTCCCGCTCGCCTTCCTGATCCCCTCCACCTCCGGCCACGCGACCCTCGCCATGCCGATCCTGGCGCCGCTCGCGGACTTCGCGGGGGTCTCGCGCGCGGTGGTGGTGACGGCCTGGCAGTCGGCCAGCGGCTGGATGAACCTGTGGGTGCCGACGACCGCGGTGACCATCGGCGGTGTGGCCCTGGCCAAGGTCGGCTACGACACGTACCTGCGGTTCGTGTGGCCGCTGCTGGCCATCCTGTTCGTCCTGATCTGCGGGTTCGTGGCGCTGGGCGCGGCGATGTAGGCCAGGGGTACGGAGGAGGGGCGCTCACTTGGCGGCCTCCACGCTCTTTACCGGCACGGTGGGCTTGG